>JAKEFK010000053.1 GCA_022616075.1 bacterium | reverse complement strand
GGATTGCAAGAACCACTAATGGTTTCCTGTCTGTAGATCTTACTGCTATAAGTGCGTGTTATTAGCTTCGAGAAATTATCAAAAGCTTCAAAGTTAGACACGGATATCGCGTTGCGAGATTTGCAATCCGCCAGTGAATAGATTGATGGATTCTTCCGGAAGAATCCCGTCGTAAGCATGTCCCGGATTATACCCGGGCTTTTCATATTCATGCTTTGGCTCAACGGCAGCGTAGATTGACGAGCAAATGAAGATGAATAGAAGTAAGAGAAATGCAGGCTTTGCTTGCTTTGGATACACGGGGAGTCTCCTTCATTTAGTTTAGAGTCAGATTGTAAAACAACATTGCAGCCTACGATGGCTGCTCTGGATTCCCCGCCGAATCGTCAGTATATAATTTCTTTTTCATTACGTCAATCTTTTGAGTTTAAATCTGCAAACTCTTTCCGACCTATAATAAATGTATGTTCTGGGACATTACTTATTTACCTGGTTTGCGGTGGATGGAAAATGGGCAGAGCCTTCTTAGCGGCTCCGCATTGAAGCTTTATCGTAAACTCGACGCTCTTTTCCTGACTTGGGCTGGAGATTGGAATGCTTTGGAGCATCGCGTTCCTGCTTTTATCCCCGCCGCTGAGATGCAAAAGCTTGATTATTTCCGTTCCTTCCCACATTTAATCACTTTCCCGGTGACGTTGAAACCCGAACAAAATAATCTGCTGGAATTCGCCGGGAGACCACAGGAGAAACATCTACATTTAACTGACACCGCTCCGGTTGAGGACATCTTGACACCGGCAGCGTGCTATCACTTCTACATCCTGCTTCAAGGACAAAGCCTCGACCGGCCACACTATCTCACGACTCGCGCAAACTGTTTTCGAAAGGAGACTCACTATCTTCCATTACAGAGACAATGGAATTTTTCGATGCGGGAAATTGTTTGCCTTGGCAGCAGTGAAGATGTTCAGACATTTCTCAGTAAGATGCGGGAAACTGTCGAGCAGTTTACTGCTTCTATTTCACTGCCGGTCGCATGGGTCGAAGCAACAGATCCTTTTTTCAATCCTTCCTCAAATCCAAAATACTTGTCTCAGATTCTGGACCCTGTGAAAACGGAAATACTTTTCGATAACCGGCTCGCAACTGGATCCATCAATTTTCATCGCAATTTTTTTGGCGAAACTTTCCGGATAAAGTACGAAGGAAAGGAAGCATTTTCCGGGTGCGTTGCCTTCGGAATCGAGCGTTGGATGTATGCGTTTCTCTCGCATTTTGGACCGGACGAAAACTCCTGGCCCACTTTAGTGCCAAAGTGATGAGTGTTGAGTGCTGAGTAAAAGTGTTCTGATTACCGGCGGATATGGCTATCTCGGTCGCCGAATCGCGCGAGAATTTCTCGAAAAATCTGACATCCCTGTACAGCTGTGGATCAAAGCGAAGGACCGTTCCGAATTCAAAGCAAAGGGTCAGGAATTGTGCCACGAACTCTGTGAAACGGGAGGCCGGCTTCGCTTGCACGCCGGCGATCTGTTGTCGGAGGAACCCTTTGCTGAAATCGATTCTGCAGAGATCAGTACGATTCTTCATACAGCAGCCGTTACGCGGTTCAATGTCGATCGTGAAACAGCGCAGCGAGTCAATGTGGAAGGCACTGAAAAGCTTCTTCGCTTTGCGGAGAGTTGTCCAAACCTGAACCAGGTCGTTTTCCTGAGCACCATCTATGCATCCGGTTTGCAGGCCGGGGAAATCACGGAACAGCTGTGGGATGGAGAAGAAGGATTCAGCAACTATTATGAATGGTCCAAATGGAGCTCCGAACAGCTTTTATCGAAACAATACTCGCACCTGCCATCGAAAATATTGCGCGTGGCAACTGTGATTGCCGATTCCACAGAAGGGCAAGTGTTTCAACAAAATGCTTTTCACAATACTCTGAAATTGATTTATTACGGGCTCCTTTCGATTCTCCCGGGGAAACCCCAAACGCCTCTCTATTTCGTCACCGGAGACTTTGTCACGAAGGCAACCTACGAATTGATGCATACTCCTGAACAAGGAACCATCTACCATGTATCGCATACTAAGAATGAGTCCCTTACTTTAAGCGAATTAATCGATTTAATATTCGAAGTGTTTGAACAACAAGAAGATTTTAAGAAACGTCGAATCTTGAAGCCGCTTTACTCGGACAATGAATCTTTCAAGCTGCTGGTGGATGCCGTCCATCAGTTTGCAGGCGGAGTGGTTCATCAGGCGGTTTCCAGTGTGGCCCCCTTTTCCCAACAACTCTATCTTAGTAAGGACGTGCAGAATTCTAATTTACGTTCGGTTTTGCAAACCTACAACGCTCCTGATCCTGCGGAGCTAATCAAGAACACCTGCCGCTATCTTGTTCAAACACGATGGGGAAAAAATGATTGACGACAACGATCTGTGGATTCTGAGCTACTACAGGATTTCGGAGATCAGTGGAGCGCTTTTTTTTGGACGACTCGCACGATCTTTGAAACCCGGGCCGATCCAGCACGACATGACGAAACACTTTTCGGATGAAGCTTTGCACGCATGGTATTGGACCGACTGCATCGAAAGACTCGGGGGAAAACCGCGCAAATTGCTGGAGGCTTATCAAGATCAATATCTGTCCGCGGCCGGAATGCCGGCTAATTTGATGGAAGTGCTTTCCCTTACGCAGGTCTTCGAACGCCGCGTGATCAATCAGTACGCCAGGCACAGTCAAGTGCCGAATCTACAACCAGAAATTCTTGAGACTTTGCAAAAGATCATGGTGGATGAAAGATGGCATATTCAGTGGATTGGTGACGCGCTTCGAGATCTTGTTCCGGAATTTGGAAAAGAGACGATCGAAAAAACCATGAAACGCTACTGGCAGGCGGACCAGGAAGTCTACGAAAAAACCTTGCAGGAACATGAAGACCGGATTGCGCATTTAATCCAGAAAAGGAGCTGACCGCGATGAAGGAGAAAGTGCGCGAGAAAATAGCGGCCTTCCTGAATCAGCCGCTGGCAAATATCGAGGATGAAGCCATCCTGACTTCGCTTGTTCCTGAATCCTTTTTACTTGTGGAACTGGTGATTGAACTTCAAGAAGAATTCGGGGTTCGTTTAATGCAAGACGACTTGAAAAATGTTAGGACGGTAGGAGACTTGGCGGCGGTCGTTGAACAAAATGCAAAAAAAACTTGAACAGAAGAACGCGAAGAACGCAAAGGATTTTTTATCTTTGTTTTCTTTGCGACCTTCTGTTCAAAAACTACGAGATCGCGTATTGTTTGAGTAGATTTTGTTTGATTTGCTCTCCTTCCAGCGCCCTTACACGAATCGGGGCATCACCGGCAGTTAGCCAGATTGCATATCTGGATTGAAAGATCCACGCAGGCAAGTCCTGAAAGTGGTCCGTTCCCATGTCCTCACTATTCCAATCCACTTCCACAAGATAACTGCCATCATCGACAGTGATCACAAAGTCTTTTATTTTGAATTTTTCTTTTCGCGACATTTTGTTTCCTCTTAGATGAAGTTAGAGGAAGACTGTTTCGATGGAATAAAGTGTAAATGAAGAGCAGGTAAATTAGCAAAGTAACGCGGACGTCTCGTCTGCGTAAGCTCGCCGGCGAGACGCCCGCGCCACTTTGTTAACCTACTTCATTAGATTCAAAACTGCGGCGGTCATTGCCTTGACGCCGGTTTTGATCGTTGGCTCGGGAACGGGAGCAAACTGACTGGAATGCAGCGAAGGCAGCTTTTCCCCTGATTGAATTCTTTCCGGCTTTACCGTGCCGAGCCAGAACATGAAACAGGGCACACTTAAATCTTCCTGACTGTAAAAACTGAAATCTTCACTGCCCATTACCGGTATCGTTGGAAGTACGTTTGATTTTCCGAGAGCCGCTTCCAATGCAGGAACAGTTTTGCGAACAAGCCCGGGATTGTTATAGGTCGCCGGTAAATACGCATCCGGATGGAAATCGATAACAGGCTCTCTTCCGGCGGGAACGCCAGCAGCCTGCGCGATTCCTTTTGTGATCCGCTCAATTGCGCTCAATAAAATCGCGCGGACTTCCTTCTTATAGGAACGAACAGTTAACTGCAGTTTTACCTCATCAGGAATGATATTGTGTTTCGTTCCTCCATGGATCGAGCCAACGGTTACAACCGCTGCTTCGCCAGGTGGGACTTCGCGGCTGACAATCGTTTGCAGCGCCATGATCGTTTCTGCTGCGATCACAACCGGATCCTTCGTATCTGCGGGCCAGGCGCCATGACCGCCCACTCCTCGAATCGCGATGTCTACCGTATCCACGCCAGCCAGAGTATAGCCTTCCACCCAGCCAACATTTCCCGCTGCCATGGAGGCGCTGTTGTGAAGCGCCAGCACGTAATCCGGCTTGAGAAATTTTGTGAAGAGGCCATCGCGAAG
>JAKEFK010000052.1 GCA_022616075.1 bacterium | reverse complement strand
AGAGATGCGATGAAACAGTTCGAGAAACATTTTTACAACGTCGTCTGTCACATGGAGTTGCTGGAAATAGAGAAAGGCCGCCATTAATGCGTATCGGGTAAACTCATGATGGTCTCGCATTTCGGTAGCCGTCTCGTTCTTTGTCGGTTCTCCGGAGGAAGTTCGATCCGTTGATCCCGGAATCTATCGTAAGCTGCTTCAAGAAGCCCCTCTTCTGTTGGAGCTTCAAATGCTGCCTCAGATTCAAGCCACTCCTGAAGCCGATCACGGTCTGCATCTGTTGTAAAGCGAAATCCCGAGTATTTTCTTATCGCAGAAATGTGGAAGTCTTTCGTTCCACCTTCATATGGGTAATCTTGAGAGTGATCAAATAGTAAACCTAACTGAAATGAAACGTATGTTCTTATTCCTTCCGGAACACTGCTCGGGTGTTCTGGAAATACCCCAAATAAAGAAGTGCTTTCAGCAGAACAGCGACATTGAAACGGTTCGATTCCGTTTTGAATTGCTTTATGAATGTTAGCTCTGCTTCGTCTAAGCTAAAGAATTCATGAAGTTCCTGCTGGGAATAGGCTTCCCTAAATGCCGGAAATCCCCTTTCATCCGAAGGCCTCCTCTCTGTCTTTCGGCGTCCGGCTGGTCAGACAATTACTTTGCAGAATCAGTCAGTACTTCACATAGTCGATTGCCGTATTGTGATCGTCTTCAAAGGCGCCGATGTAATTTGCAGTTGTTTTTACGTCTGAATGTCCTAGCATTTTCTGGATCAGTAGCAAATTCGCTCCGTTATCGCAGGCATTTACGTGCGCATGTTCTCCGCAAATCGTGGGGGCTCAAAATGTTTTCCCCTTTTTCCGGAGCGATACTGGACTTAAAACCGTAGTGTGCAAATGAGTTTTCCAACCACTGTTGCATCAATCGGATTACTTTTTCCTTGCGCGCGGAGAGATATGAAAAGCCAGCCACTTCCTTCACCGAGTTTTCCGCCACGAACCCTTAGCCAATCCGTTATCGTCGCGGCGAGTTCCGGATGAATTTTTAACGCCGACTCTTGTTTCCTTTTCCTTTCAACAAGAGCCAGGAGGCACCATGATCAAGTTTGAAATTGCTCAAAGAAATTACCGACAACTCTTCCCTTCGAAGGCCAAGAAAGAGCATTGTATCGATAATCGCCAGATCCCTTTTTCCTTTTATAGTGGTCGAATCGACTGCCGCACGGAGTTGTCTAACCTCATCTGGTGAAAGTCTTCGCCCCACCGGTTTAATGTCACGTTTTAATTTCAATCGATAAATGGAGATTCCAAGAAAACTCCTGACTGCGGGAATCCTTTGCGCGATCGTATTAACGCTATCGCCCACCCGCTCCCGCGAGGCTTTAAAACCGGAAAGAACACTTCCATCCACAAGGCGCAGAATTGCCGCAGGTCCTTTGTACCGCCAAAGCCGCTCGCGTGCCAACTCGAACGAGGAAGCAAAGGGCCTCCACTCTTCTTGATATTCTTGAGGCAGTATTTTGCCCTTGCTTTTATCCAGGTATTGAAGAAAGAGACTGATTGCAGTTTGATACGCACGCGCGGTGTGACGGCTCCGTGACGCGGCACCTTCAAGTGTAGCCTTGACAACTTCTTCAAGTGGTCTTTGCAGGGCGACTTCTTCCGATACAGCGGAGAAATCAGCAAGATTTGAAAGCGCCAGAGTTTTTGTTGTCAACTCCGACCATCCTGAGAATTCTTCATCTTGATAACAGACATTATCACTCATGATCGACCCGGTCAACAATATGCAGCGGTGGAGGATACACAATATACCAGATATGCCTGTCGTGGCCAAGAACTAGGCTGTTGGTGAATCTGCCCGTTAAACTTTCGAATTTGCCTTTCCAATTAAAACTTTTAAGATGCATTTCCAGATGCGATCTTGGCCGGGTCGAACATTATCCTTTTAACAGGAATGCTTGGATTTTAGAAACCAGCTGAAGATTTTCAGTACGCATTCGGACCGCGAGGCGGACGTATGAATCTTCCAGTCCGTGAAGGGAATTCAGCGTTCGGATCAAAGTGTGACGCTTTTCCAGCCATAATGCTAAATCGCCACCGGATGAAGAATGAAGCTTTATCAAAAGAAAGTTGGCGACAGAAGAGAAAACGGTTAATCCGATGCTGCGAAGAGCAGTAACAAATTCTTCGCGGGCGGCAGCATTCGCTATGCGTGATTGTTCTTCGTATTCGATTTCCTGAAGTGCCAAACGGCCTGCTTGCAATGCAATTGTGCTGACCGGCCAAGGGTCCAGTTGCATTGCCATTGATGCAGCTAAATCTGGTGAACAGACAGCATATCCAATTCGCAGCGCGGGCATGGCATAAAACTTTGTTAGCGAGCGGAACACAATTAAGTTCGATTTTGATCCTGCAAACGAGACCAGACTTGCCTCAGGAACGTAATCGACAAAAGCCTCATCCAGCACGACCAAAACACTGTTGCGTTCTGCTGAATCAATCAACCGCATCAGTTGCTGCGGTGGATAAAGAATTCCCGATGGATTGTGTGGTGAATTTAAAATAACCAGATCAAACTGACGATGCTCAATCGTTTGAATCAATGCTGCAAATTCAGGCATGAAGCCTGACTGTTCTGAAAGAGCCAATGAGGTAATATTCGCTTTCACCGCGCAGCATGCGCGAGAGTATTCTGCGAACGCAGGTTCCAGAATCAAAACTCGTGAAGGGCGAAACGTTTGCAATACTGCAAAAATCAAAGCAGAAACGCCGTTCGCAACAACGATTTGATCCCTTGCTATATTGTGTTTCCTTGCGACGGCACATATAAAATCATGTGAGTCAGGGTAAATATTGAGATGAGTGGCGGTTTGTTCCTGGCTAAAAAGCCGTAGCACACCTTGAGGTGGTCCAAGCGGATTGATGTTTGCGCTGAAATCAATGATTCGCGCGGGGTCGATTTTCAAGCGACGCGCAACTTCAAAGACTCTTCCTCCATGAATCGGATTCGAACTTGAGTTCATAAGTACGAAATCAAAATGCAAATCGTGAGACTGATTGCAAACATCCAGCTTGAAACGCAAACGGTGAGACGCAGGCCGTTTCGTAACGCACGATTGTCCAGCGGGTTTTGGTCAACCCCAAGAAATGGACCTTGATGTGGTTCGCCGTCGTAGTAATTTGTTCCACCGAGCCGCACGCCCAGAGCGCCGGCCATGGCCGCTTCCGGATACCCAGCATTCACGCTTGCATGTTTTGATCCGTCATGCCACATCACTTTGAATGCACCGCGCCAATTCAATCTCAATGTCCATGCAGCCAAAATGATCAGCATGCCTGTCAAACGGGATGGGATAAAACAAGTCAAATCATCGAATCGGGCAGCACATTTTCCGAAAAATTCATATCGCTGATTGCGATGGCCGATCATTGAATCGAGAGTATTGATCGCTTTATATGCCAGTGCTGCCGGAATGCCACCGATTGCAAGATACAACATTGGAGCGATTATTCCATCCGACGCACTTTCCGCCAATGTTTCTATGGATGCTCTTGCGATTTCTTGTTCATCCAGATTCTCTGTGTCACGTCCCACAATACGCGCAACCTGTTTGCGCGCCGAAATCAAATCTCCACGGGAAAGTAAACGGGACACGGCGAGTGTTTCATCCAACAGTGAACGACTTGCCAATGTCATGACCGCAAGATACGGCAAAACGATGATCGCGATCGTTTGATTCCATTGTTTTATCAGCAAAATAATGAACCAGCTGCCTCCGGCAAATAAGCCGATTACAAAAAGTGTAAGAGTCAGGCCGCAGGAAAACTCCAGAAGAGAACTGCGAGAAATTTTTCGTAGAGCCTTTTCGCCAGCTTCAATCACTTTGCCCATCCAGCGCACGGGATGTGGAAGCCAGGCAGGATCACCGATCAGCCAATCCAGTGTGTAGGCTAGAGTAAACAGCAATGGCGGCATAGAATTGTTACCACTTCCCTGCGGAGGCCGTATCAAATATGAAGCGATTGAAATGGCAATCCGCAAGCATGCCGTCCGGAGGAAAATATTTTTGCGCTGCAAGCATCCGTTCCAGATAATCATAAACGGCGGTTACATGTTGCGGAGTATTGATGGAATGCAACCATATTGATTGTCCTCCAAATAGAATCAAAATGACGTTCGCCAACGAACAAGGGCCAAGGCAACCACTAATCGATAAATGAATGCGCAATCGGATTCCGCGCTCTTTCCACTGCTGCTTAAATTCTGCGAGCGGGAGTTCCGGCATTCCCCGGTCCGTATTGCCGCAGCAACATCCCAAACAAACCAGAAGTTGTCCTTCCAATACACGGATCTCCTTCACCTGTTGATCTTTTCGCAATACATCGACAAAGCGATTCGGAATTCCTTCCGGCAACTTCCTTTCCGACATTAGTATTCGATTCCCTTCTGAGCTTTGATCCCTTTTGGATACGGATGTTTGATGATTTTCATCTCCGTCGCTAGATCGGCCAGTTCGATTAATTCCTCTTTCGCACCCCGACCGGTCACAATGACGTGTAAGTCCTCGCGCTTGTTTCTTAATGTTTCGAGAACTTCATCCACCGGTAGGTATTCGAATTTGAGAATGATGTTCAGTTCATCCAAAAGGATCAATTGGTATTTCGGATCGTCGACCATTTTTTGAGCTTGCTGCCATGCTCTTCTGGCAACCTCCATATCCCGCTGGCGATTCTGTGTTTCCCACGTATAACCTTCGCCCAATGTAAAAAAATCAAGGCGCCCTGAAAGTTCTGCTGCAAACAATGCTTCGCCCGTTTGTATGGCACCTTTTGTGAATTGAACGACTCCAACGTTCATGCCATGTCCGAGCGCGCGAAAAATCATTCCCAGCGCGGCGCTCGTTTTTCCTTTGCCGGGTCCGGTGTGAACGATGATCAGGCCTTTTTCTTTCGTCGCAGAGGCTTTGCGAACATCGTACGATGCTTTCCTGCGACGCATAATTTCATCATGTCGCTCATTATCTCGAGGCAAATTTGATTCCTTATTTTCAGGATCCATCAGCCGATTCCTCCTTTGAATAACTCAAGTCATTCCCACTGAATGACGATGTCGCAGCAAAAGATACAGAAAGAAAGGCGCGCCAAGAACACCAGTAATAATTCCCAATCGAATTTCTTCCGGCGAGTAAATCGTTCTGGCTATGATGTCGGTGAAAACTAAAAACACAGCGCCTGTCAGCGCGCTGGCCGGAAGTAAATAGCGATGTCTTGGACCCAGGATCAACCGCGCAGTATGTGGCACGATCAATCCAACGAACCCAATCATTCCACTGACTGCGACTGCACCACCGGTTAAGAGAGCGGATGTTGTCAGAATGATCCGTTTCACTTTTTCGACATCGGTGCCGACGGCCTGAGCTGCTTCTTCTCCTAACAGCAATACATCAAGCTCGCGTAAATAAAGAAGCGAGATGGATCCGGCCAGAACAATGCAAGGGAGAGCGAGCCAGACATGTTGCCACGTACGGCTGTCCAATCCGCCCATCAACCAGAACAAAATCTCTTGTGCGATTTCCCAGCGAACCCATTGAACGCTGATCACAAACGATGTGATCGCAGCAATCAATGCATTGAGTGCCACTCCAGTTAACAGCAAGGTTGCAACCGGAGTGCGTCCGCGGCGTGTGGCAATTGTGTACACGATCAGAAGAGAGCACAATGCGCCGATGAATGACATCACCGGAAGGTAATAAAGTGATCGCATTGCTAAGCCGCTTGACAACGCAAGAACGGCTCCCAGTGCCCCGCCCGAGCTCGTGCCGATAATATCCGGTGATGCGAGCGCGTTCCGAAACACCGCCTGCATTTGAGTTCCGGCAATCGCCAATGCAATTCCAACAAGCGCCGCAACAATTACGCGCGGTGTTCGAATCAACCAGATAATCGCCTGCTCGGCAGAACTGATCCCCGTTAAATCAATCCACCCTTCCGGCAGCAAATGGAAACCCAACACTCTTGCGACAACTTCCACCGGTACCGGTGAACTTCCAATTGCAATTCCTGCAAGAACGGCAACAAACAAAAGTAGAATAACGATAATTCCGTAGAGCGTAGCCCTTCGGGATAATGGCAGCGCTGATTCCATTACTGGCGATCGAATATTCAGTCTGCTCGTTTCAGTTTGAATAAAGTTCATACGCTAAATCTTCGGCTCCATCGACGACAAATTGAGAAACTGTAAGATAGTGACGGTTATCGATTAAGATGATGCGTTCAGGATCTCCCTTTGTAATTACCCGAATCATTGGATCGGCCATCATTAACTTGCGGTTCATTTGGAAATCATTTCTATTTGCGCCAACGACTATGTAATCCGGACGCCATTCGGCAATTTTTTCAGAACTGATTTTTGCGAAACCTTTAATCCCTTTCTCCGCACTCACATTGACCGCGCCGGCTATTGTCACCATATCGTTAAACGTTGTACCAGAGCCTCCGGTATAGCCGGTCTGATCGTAAGACATGACACGCAAGGGAATTTTATTTTTTGGAATCAGAGCAGAAATGTCATTGAGCCTTTTTTCCATCTGTTTCACCAGTTTTTGCGCTTCTGCATCATATCCAGTTGCATATCCGACGGTGCGAATATTTGATTTGATATCTTCGAAGGAATCGAAGTTTGCAAATCGAAACACAGGTGCTTTCGATGCTTGTAACAATTCAATTGTTTCTGCGCGGCTGTAACTGGCAACCAGAATCAGATCAGGATTGAACTTCAAAATTTGTTCCGGCCCCTGAGTGGTTCTGCCTGGAATTTGACGCGCCCTTTCAACGACATTGCTATAGTTGGGATCTTCCGCAAGACTACTCAGCGCAACGATTCTTTCCGTTGGACAAATCGTGAGTAAAATTTCATCCGTTGCCAGAGTTTGTGAAACAATCCGTTTCGGTTGCGCAGGAATCTTCAGCGAAAAACCCTTCGCATCCCGAAGCACCCTGGGGAAGGGCGCACTTCTGGATGGTTCAGGTATGACCGTTACAGAGTCCCCTGCTGACCAGGCCTGAAACAATTCAATCGTACAGACCGCGATTGAAACGAACGCAACGATCACAATTGCATATCCTGCAAAGCCTCTGAATTTAAAACTCATACGTCCTCGAACCTGAGTGTTAGTTCATGTGCAACGGATAAATGATCAAGCCGTTTGTTTCCCAGTCGTTCCAAACACGAGCCCGCACCGAAAAGTACTGAAAGATATTTTTTTCTGTAATGACCTGCGCCGGCGAGCCCTGCACCGCTATCTTTTTATCCGATAGCAACAGGATACGATCGCAAAATCGTCCTGCCAGCGAAAGATCATGGATCGCGGCTAATGCTGATTTACCGGAAGCGGTAAAATCTTTGACCAGATGCAATGCTTCCAGCTGATGAGCGAGATCGAGATTTGCGGTCGGCTCATCCAGTAGCATGATTTGTGTTTCTTGCGCGATTGCGCGGGCAATATGAACGCGTTGTCTTTCACCTCCGGAAAGTTCCGTGATCAATCGGTCGGAGAAAATATCGGTGGATGTCACGCGCATCGCGCGAGCGATCGCATCTTTGTCCGCTTTGCTTTCCGGACTGAACCGTCCCAAATAGGGAGTGCGTCCCATGGCAACGATTTCCCGAGCCGTAAACGCAAAATCGATCCTGGTATCTTGTTGAACCATCGTCGCTCGCCTTGCTATTTGCTTTCTGTTCATCGATAGAAGCGGCTCATTACAGAGCAGAATGTTTCCAGAAGCGGGAAGCAGCCCGAGCAATAAACGCAGCAGCGTAGTCTTTCCGCTGCCGTTCGCTCCGATAAGTCCCACAAATTCTCCTTCATGAAGTGTTAACGACACTTCCTCCAGCACGCGATGATCATCGAAAGAGAATGAAACATCGTTGGCTGTTAACAATGCGGTCATATTTCACCCCGCCTAGAATGGAATGCTTGCGCCTGCAATAAATGTTGTTCCCGGGATCCGAAAACCGCTCTCGTAATAGTGATTGTCGAAAATATTTTCGACTTTTCCGTATACGCGCAAGCTAAAATTGTCATGGAAAGACAAGGTGTACACTGCGCCTAAGTCCGCCTTGACCGGTCCATCAAAGCGATACGCGCGTCCTGAAAACGGGAAGAAGTAACTGCTGTATGCAAATAAATCGAAAATCACATCCAGGTTTTTAGTGACTTCCTGCGTCGCATAGAGCGTAAAGATGTGACGCGGTTGTACGAAGGTGCGCAAAAATCCGGGAACCGCTGTTGCAAATCTTGCCTCCGCGTTTGTGAACGTATATGAGGTCCCCAGAACTAAACTTTTGAACGGCTTAATATTTGCAGCAAGTTCGACTCCCCGCGCAAGGCCGCCACCCGTATTTCGATATCCAATCGAACGTCCGAACGGATCTGTCGTTGGATCGATCGCACCGCTGGAATCAAACACGATCACTTCTTGAAGTCGCGTGTAAAAATACGTAGCACTGAACTGGATCCGGTCCTCAGACAGAAATTGATCGATCCCAACATCAGCGGCGATGGAGCGCTCCGGTTGCAACCGCGGATCCCCGAAGGGAGAAAACACGCCATTAGAAAATGAAGTGCCAAGGCGTTCAAAGGCGGAGGGTGCACGATAGCCATTCCCTACATGACTGCGAAGTTTTGTTCCTGCGTCATGGAAGAAATACGAAAAGGAAGCATCACCTGTGTAAGCAGTCTTCGGTGATTCAAAATCCTGTCCTTCGTATATAGAAGATCCACCGAAGAAAACAGGATCAGACAAATTGAACGATTGAACCCGGAATGCAAGTAACGCTTGAAAACGCTTGTCAAGAGCTTCGAATTGATCTTGCAGAAAGAATGCGCTGCTGGTTTGTTTGATTTCTGCGCCTGAATTCAGACGTGCGGGAATATCAGGATTTTCATCCCTGCTGCTGTTGATATACTTTTCGCGTTCAAATTCATACCCGGCGGTCAGCAAATTATGCTCGCCTAGTTGCAAATCCGCTTTGAATCCGAAAGTATCGAGCCGCCCATTAAAATCACTTGAATTAGGAAACAACGGTTCGAAACGCGCACCTTCCGGTCCATCGCTGAATCTTCTGTTTGTGTTGATCCGCTGATAGAAAGCTTGATAACCGAACGCATCGTTTACTCGTTGATGGAATGAAAATGCCGCAGCAATAAAACTGGAATCGCGCTGGTTATCCGGATCGCGCAGGTTCGGAATAAAATTCGCATCACCAAGAACAATTGGTTCTCCCGCCTCAAATCTTCTTTGTTGATCCAGCGGAAGTGGAACTGCATCGACTTCGCTTCCTCTAGGAGGAAGAACAACTCCTGGCGCTGCAAATGGACTATCTGTTTGTTGCAAATAGGCATCATTTCCGAAAAGGCGCCCCGAAAGCGAAATGTTTGATGAAAAATTGTATTGCACGAAAGCTTGTCCGCTGTAATTATCCGTAGAGATATCACCATCAACCCCACCGTCAATCTTCAAGGCAGCAAATCCACCGCTGTAGATAAGACGATTGTCATCCAAACCGCCGGAAAACTGCGCGCGGCTGCGGAAAATTCCCAGATCTCCTCCCTCGGCTAGAATTTGTCCATGTGCCGGACCGCCGCCTTGATCGGAAAGAATGTTGATAACGCCGCCGATCGCATTCGTTCCATATAATGACGAACCGGAACCACGGACAATTTCAATCCGGTCGGTATTCACAACGAACAATTCTTCTAGGAAAGCTGTTGCGTCCCCTTGAGTTGAAGCGGCATCGCGGAAACGGAAGCCATCAATCAAAATTGCTGTATCGGAATCGCGCAGGCCGCGCGTTTGAATCCGTGCAAATGATCCTGGACTTCCAAGCTGTTGGATCCGCAGTCCGGGAACGGTTCGCAAAGATTCGACGATCGATAATTCGTTACGCTGTTCCATTTCTTCCGCTGTTACCGTGGAGGTTGCTTTGGAAACCTCATCAACCGTTTGAGGCGTTCCGGACGCAGTAACCTGAATATTCTCTTTCGGTCCATGAACTGTCAGAACCAGATCTGCGTTCGCACTGGAATCTTTCTCTACGTGGGCCGATTGCGATGTTGTCTCAAAACCATTCGCAGATACTTCAATAATGTAATCGCCTGCAAGAATCCGTTGAAAGCGGTATTCGCCCTGAGGGTTTGTGACGGTTGTCGATCGGATCTGATTGCTTCGCGAATACAATATTACCGCCGCGCCTTCAACAGGCTCGCCTTCGGAATTTGTAACTTTGCCTTGTATGGAGGTTTGTGTTTGAGCGAATAGCTCATTGTTGTCCGCTCCCATAGATAAGAGAGCGGCAAAAAACAGAATTGTGAATGTGATTTTCATCCTATCCTCTTTCCCATCGAAAGATCGTAATGAGCACTGAAAGCCGGTCTCCTGACTTGCAGCTTTCATCATTGGCAGCGAGTGCCAACGATTTCCCAACTTCGCGCCTTCCCATCCGTCGGTGGCGGACAGTGGCAATTTGCGAGGTCAGTCACTGTTACAGTTGCGTGGGCAATGACGGAATCTCACCGCGCTTCCCGTAGCTTTCAATGCAAGTTTGTTTTAAGCCGTAACCTCAACTGTTTGATTTACGGCAGCTTGAATTGGAGCGAACGATTCTGGCATCGGTTCTCCTAAAAATTTGTTCTTCATTTCGTACCACAGGCTGAGTCGTTCCCATTGTGGTTCTTTCAAAACTTTCATCTCATCCGATAATTTCGGATTCGGTAGAAATACGGTGATCATTTGCTGAGCGAAACCATTCCACATGCGCAATCCGTAAGTACTTCCACCGATGCATCGATTTTTCTTCGATTCAAACAAAGCCATCATTGAAACCTGTCTCTTCTCTCTCAATTCTTCAGACGGGGTTCCTTTATGTGTGCCGATACACAGATGGAAATGCCAGTAACCTAAATTGACTGTAAGATAGCCATCCAGATATGACATCTTCGGCAGTTGTTCAAAGCGGATTTCAAAAACGGAGCCTTCAATGCACGGCCCTACAATGATGTCGCGCCAGTGTTCTTCAAAAAGAAACCGCGAGATCGAACGCATCGTCTCTTCATCCGGCGTTATGTACGAATACTCGGTCACGGTACCATCGAGTTCTTCGACAACTTCCTGTGCACCGGTAGTGAACCTATATTTGGCAGTCATAATTTTTCTCCTTGATTGATCGAACTTAATTTGTTGACTCCTTCTACCAACTTTTCCACGGCATCAGCAACATGATGTGAAACGGTCAAAACATTCCGTGCCTCAAGCTCAATGATCCGTTTTTCCCGGATGGCTTTTAAGCTTGCAAGCTGAGCATCATTTTCAAGCATGTTACGAAATCCACGGTCACGTTCATAACCGCTGGCGATCAGGATGCAATCAGGATCCATTTGAGTGATCTGTTCCGCTGCAATTTTGACGTGTCCTGTGACTCCGGCTTCAGTAGCAGCGTTTTTTAAGCCTGCAGCACTCAGTATTTCGTGGATTGTTGTATTTGTGCCGGCCGTAAAATTGCCGGAAGCTAGATACAGGACTCTGAGTCCCCGGTTTTCGGAATTCAGCCGCCCTCTTGTCTCCTTTAACTTTTTGCGCATTCTCTGAATGACCTGATCCGCTCGCGCTTCCTCGCCGACACTCCTTCCGATAAAACGGATATTTCCTTCGATGTCAGAAAAATTCTCGAAGGTTGTTGTAATCAGGACCGGAACTTTTGTTTGCCCTAACAATGCTTGTAGATTCATTTTTGTGTACCGCGCGGCAATCACAAGATCGGGCTGCAAGGAAATAATTTGTTCGGCGTTTCGTTCCACAAATACATTGATTCTGCTGGCCGTTTCGAATGCGTAACTGGCTTCTTTGAATTGTGAATATTTTGAAAGGCCTGCAATTCTTTTCTCATCCACCAGTTCGCACAGAATTTCGTCGTTACTCGGGGTGAGTGAGATAATCCTCTGTGGTTTGTGCGGAATTGTGATCGTATTACCACCAGCTGTTTCCAACGTTAACGGAAAAGCATCATTGCTTGAGCTTTGTTTGTCCCTTTTTGCATATGGATTTTGTTGACAAGAGGAAAGCCACAACAGAGAAATGATCAAAAGTTGCAGGCATCGGAAAGGCATCGACCTTTTTCTCATACGAAGAGTCCTTGTCCTGCCTTTACCCATTCTTCGATCACTGGCCCCCAGTGTTTCGGCGGCAGATCGGAAATGTGTTTGTAGGTTGCATTCAAATTCTGCGCAAGCGAGCGAGTTTGATGAAAGCGGACCGGGCCCGTTTCCATATCGATGCAAAGAGCCAGGATTCCCATCTTTCGAAGTTGTATTGCTTCCGATATTGCAATCTCGAATGCTTGCGACTCGGGAAACGTCGCACGTCCATCAGTGACTAAAACAAGAAACGGACGCACGCGTTCTCCTTTTCGTGCTTGCCTTTCAATCACCCTACGGGTTTGTTTCAATCCTTCAGCGAGAGGCGTGCGTCCGCCCGCAGGAAGTTGCGCTAGCCGCCGGTACGCGAAAACGGCACTTCGGGTTGGAGGTAAAATCTCCTCGGCTCTTTCTCCGCGAAACGCAAGCATCGAAACAACATTCCGTTTTTGATACGACTGTTCCAATAGAGAACAAATGGCGCCCTTCGCAGATTGCATCCGCTGCTGCGCGGCCATCGACCCGGATGCATCCACCACAAACAAAATCAGATTGCGCGTACGGATCTTGCGCTGTTTGTGGCGCCAATGTTCCGGCCGGATCACAAGACGGATTGAATCCTCAGGATTTCGCGAACACAATTCGATTGCGGCTGCACGAATCGTCGCTTCTATCGCTGGATCGAGCTTTTCTTTGGCTCGAGGCAAAACCGCTCGCACAAATTGACCTCTACCACTGGCGGCACCGAATGTTCCTTTTCCAAAAACAAGAGCTCTTTGATCCTGATAAAACCGGTAGGGAATCATCTTCGAAGCATCGAAACCATCACCGATCGAAAACAGTTGTTCTTTGTCATTGGAAAATACCATTTGCGGAGTCTTCGGTTCTTCGTTATTTGATTCATCTTGCTGAAAATGTTGCACTGTAACCGGTAACTGTTTTGATTCCTGTTCCTGTGCCTGTTTAGGATTTCGCTGTGGATCATTCTCGCTTTGGCTCGATGGCGGTGTTTGTGGATTTCCTGAAGAATTTCTATTCTGTCCTCCACTGCGGCGACGATGCAGCAATGCTAAACTGAGCGCTTCCTTGACATCATCTTCATTCACCTGGGAGCGTCCATCAAATGCAGCAATTGCTCTAGCTGTCTTATAAGCAACGATGTCTGCGCGAAGACCGTCGGCGTGCGCAACGCTGCAAGCTTCCACAATGGCTTCAAGATGTTCATCTGCCACATTCACATGGTTCAACGTTTGCATCGCATGAAGAATCCGATTCGACAGGGTCTTTTCTTCTTGCTGCCATTGTTTTGAATAAGCAATCGGATCCGAATCAAACGCAATCCTTCTGCGGATTACTTCTTTACGTAAATCCGGTTCAAAGTAACCGATTACGGAAACTGATAAACCAAAACGGTCCAGTAACTGCGGGCGCAACTCTCCTTCTTCCGGGTTCATCGTTCCGACCAAAATGACGCGCGCTTCATGCGTGATGGAAACGCCTTCACGCTCAACACAATTGATCCCCATCGCCACCGCATCCAGCAGAACATCGACCAGATGATCGGGAAGCAAATTCACTTCGTCTACATACAAAACACCGCGATTCGCTTGGGCAAGCAATCCTGGTTCGAAATGTTTTACGCCGGTGTGCAACACATGCTCCACATCCAGTGTTCCAAGCACACGATCTTCGGTTGCTCCTACCGGAAGATTGACAAATGGAGTAGGAATCAGCTCAATGTTCTCTGTTTGATCCGCTGGAGGTGCTGTGTTGAACGGATCGCCTGCAAGAACTTTGATTTTGGGAAGCAGCGTAGCAATCGCGCGCGCGGCCGTCGATTTTGCAGTTCCCCGAGTTCCGCTGATCAGAACTCCACCGATGGAAGAATCGATTGCGTTGAAAACCAGGGCCCGCTTCATCGGGTCCTGACCGACAATGGCGGAAAAAGGAAAATGAGGAGCGGTCCCGT
>JAKEFK010000051.1 GCA_022616075.1 bacterium | reverse complement strand
TGATGGAAGCGCAAAAAGATCTGGTAGAGATTGTTCACACATTGCGGCAGGTTGTTTGCGTGAAAGGATAAGGAAAATGTCTGATTGGATTGTGATTGATGGATCGATGGGGGAAGGCGGAGGCCAGATTGTTCGCTCCGCCCTCGCTCTGTCTCTGGTCACGGGAAAACCGTGTCGAATCGAAAAAATTCGCGCGGGACGGAAAAAGCCCGGATTGCTGCGACAGCATTTGACGGCTCTACAAGCGTCGGCAAAAATTGGCGGCGCCAAAGTAACAGGAGACAGCATCGGATCCAATCAAATTACTTTTGAACCAACCAGGATCGCAGGGGGCGACTACCACTTTGCGGTAGGAACCGCCGGAAGCACGACGCTCGTGCTTCAAACGATTCTGCCGGCCCTCGTGATCGCGGATTCGGAGTCCACTTTGACGCTTGAAGGGGGCACTCATAATCCCCTGGCTCCAACTTTCGATTTTCTGCAAAAAGCGTTTCTGCCTGTTCTTCACCGGATGGGAGTTGTTACCGAAACGAGATTGGATTGCTATGGTTTTTATCCGGCAGGAGGCGGAAAAGCGAATGTAAAAGTAAAGCCAGCCTCAAAGCTTACCCCAATAGACCTGGTCGATCGCGGTGCAATTTTAAACAGAAGAGCGCGGGCGATCGTGGCGAGTTTGCCAAAACACATAGCGGAGAGAGAACTGGCAACGTTACAAAAAACGCTTTCCTGGCCTTCGGAATCTTTTGAATTGATAGAAGTGAAGGACTGCCCTGGACCAGGAAACATTCTGATGACCGAACTGGAATCGGAGAACATAACGGAAGTATTTACTTCGTTTGGAGAGAAAGGTGTTCTCGCAGAAGCTGTTGCCGGGCGGGCGCTGGAGGAAACCACGAAGTATCTCAAGGCCGGAGTGCCGGTCGGTTCTCACCTGGCTGATCAGCTCCTCCTTCCCTTTGCAATGGCCGGCTCGGGAGCCTTTGTAACACTTCCATTGAGTAGACATTCTACCACCAACATAGAGGTGATCCGGAAATTCCTCGATGTCGACATTCAAGTGGAGCGCGCGGAGAACCGGAATTGCTTTGTCCGGATTTCCAGATGAGGTCAGGCTTTCCCTCTGAGACGGCTCCAGGTGATTCCCAGATATTCACGCATGGCCCTCTCCGATTGTTGCAGGGATGTGGCATTGGGCAGAACACGCAAAAGGAAAGGGGCGTTTTGCGGACGAAACGCATAATCGGTGGGAGCGGGAACCGGATTCATCTTTTGTTTTTGAAACAAGCTGACCGATCGCGGCATATGGATTGCTGAAGTCACCAGATAGAATTTTTCTTTCCCAATCATGGAAGCAAGAAACTTTACTTCCTCTTCCGTATCTTTGGATTTTGTTTCCGTCAAAATGTCTTCCTCCCTGACGCCGAGAATTTTTGACATATGAAAAGTTGCCTGCGCGTTTGGAACGGGATCAAAAACACCGCCCCCCGATACGATCAGCTTTCTACCAGGCTTGCTTCGATAGATCCGGATCGCCTCAACGACTCTGGCAAGAGAAGAGGAAGTGAGTTGTAAACCGGTTTGCCTCGAACTGTCGTGTCCTCCGCCAAGCACAACGATCCAGCGAATGTTCGATTCAGAAAGAGATTGGGCTGAAACAGGCTGATAACGGGACTCCAGAGATCTGGTGAGAACTCCCGCAACCTGCGGAGAACTGAAACACAGAAGGAACAAAACTCCTGTGATGATCAAGGCCTTCCCTGCTTTCTGCTTTCCGGTAAGCAGGATCAATAGACCTCCGGAAATCAACAGGGCAAGACAAATATTCAGCGGCATCAGGAGAGTCGAAACAATTTTTCTGAGAACCAACATGGGGGATATCATGAAGAAGACTGAAGAACCTGGCGGATTGCGTTTTTCCATCCACGATAACCCTGTTCCCGTTGATCAGGGGACCACTGCGGATCCCATTGCCGGTCCATTTGTGCGTGCGCGCTCAGTTCATTTGAATCGGACCATACGCCGGCGGAGAGTCCGGCACCGTAGGCGGCGCCTAATGCGGTTGTTTCGGAGACCACAGGCTTGATTACTGGAATTCCCAGGATGTCAGCCTGCAGTTGCATGAGTGTGCTGTTTGCTGTGGGTCCGCCATCCACTTTCAATATCGAAATCTGTTGTTGTGAATCCGACTCCATTGCATCCAGGACTTCTTTTGTTTGATAGCAGATCGCTTCAAGAGTCGCCCTGGCAAGATGCGCTGCTGTGTTGAATCGCGACAATCCCGTGATTAAACCGCGCACATCGGGCCTCCAGTAAGGAGCGTACAAACCGGAGAAGGCCGGCACAAAGTAGACACCGCCGTTATCCTGAACTTGATTTGCTAACTCTTCAATGTCGCTTGCTTTTCCAATGATCCTCAATTGGTCTCGCAGCCATTGAACGGCGGAACCAGTTACTGCTGCAGAACCTTCCAGCGCAAATACCGGCAGCGCGTTCGCAAATTGATAGGCAACTGTTGAGAGCAAACCTGAGGAAGAATGAATGATGTGATTGCCTGTGTTGACCAGCAAAAAATTTCCCGTTCCGTATGTGTTTTTTGCTTCACCCGGCAGAAGACAGAGCTGTCCGAACAATGCCGCCTGTTGATCTCCCAGCACTGCTCCGATCGGCACTCCGTCCAAAACGCTGCCACAGCTCACGACTCCGTACGCTTTTGAATCGATCGATGGCGCGATCCGCGGCAGGAGTTTCAATGGGATCTCAAAAAAACTCGCCAATTCCGGATCCCACTGTTGTGCGTTCAAGTCAAACAGCTGCGTCCGGCTTGCATTGGAGACATCTGTGATGTGAGTTCCACGTTTTGGTCCACCGGTGAAGTTCCAAACGAGCCAAGAGTCGATTGTTCCTGCAAGCGCTTTTCCCTTTCGGACCGCGTCCTGAACTGCTGGAACATTTTGAAGCAACCATTGAATTTTTGTTGATGAGAAATAAGTGGAAGCTGGCAAACCTGTTCTGAACCGGAGCGTCGATTCAAAGTCGCCAATTTGCTGAACGAGGGACTGGGCTCGCATATCCTGCCAGACGATTGCAGGATGCAAGGGCTGTCCCGTTTCGCTGTCCCAGATGACAATCGTTTCACGCTGATTGGTGATTCCCATCGCCGCGATGGAAGCGGAATTCAGATCGATTTGTTTTACAGCGGATTCGATCACCTCCAGACAGTTTTTCCAGATCTCCAGAGCATCATGTTCTACGTATCCTGGCCGGAGAAAAATCTGTTGATGTTCTTTCTGGGCGCGGCTGACTTCCTTGCCGTTTTCATCGAATAGAAAACATCGCGAGCTGGTTGTCCCTTGATCCAGTGCGGCCACATAAACATTCACGATGCACCGATCTTAGCACGGATATTCCTGATTTCACGTGGTGAAACCAAGTTTCAACATTTCAGATCATGCTGTGAAAGCTGGTTGCCTAGTTGCTTCAGGTCCGAATCAATCAACATGCGGATCAATTCTAAGCCCTGGCCGCAGTCTAGCACTAACCACCAGGGCGCCATACTGATATCATGTCTGTTATGGAGAAGCGAAGCGTAGTCGCGGTTGTTTCGGTGAAAGACTCCGTGCAGGAAGCAGTGCGCGAAGCCATGACGCTTGCCAACTACCAGAAACATCTAGAGCGAGGCAAGCCTACGTCGTTGAAGGTCAATCTCGGATGGGACCTTTTCATACCGGGTTCGATCACATCACCCTGGGTCTTAGAAGGAGTCATTCTGGCTTTGCGCGATTGGGCCGGACCACTTTATCTTGTGGAATCGGATCAGGTGCTGGAGAACATCGAAAAGGCATTTGAGAAATGCAAACTAAAGGACCTGTGCAGCCGTTATGGCGTTCAATGGATAAATATGTCCAAGGCTGAATCCGTGCGCATGCCTGTTCAGAATGGTAAGGTTTTTCAGTCCATTGAAATTGCGCGAATCCTTCAGGAATCCCAGGTGGTGACGATTCCGGTGATGAAAACGCACGCTAAAACGCAGATCACGGGCGCCATCAAGAACCAGTGGGGCTGCATCAGCAAAATGCGGCACAACTATCACCTGGTTTTAAGCGATGCGCTGGCCGACATCAATTCCGTAATCAAACCGGCCTTTGCGGTCGTTGACGCTACTATTGCATTAGAAGGAAATGGGCCGAAGTCAGGCAAACCCAAAATCGTGGACAAAATCTTCGCTTCCTCCGATATTGTCGCGGTGGATACGGTTCAAGCAAAAATGATGGGATTGGATCCTTCGACAATTGTCCATCTAGAGACTTGCGCCAAACGCTGTCTGGGAACAAATCAGCTGGA
>JAKEFK010000050.1 GCA_022616075.1 bacterium | reverse complement strand
TTTTTGCTTTCGATAAATGCCCTCCGAATTTTTTCGTAATCGCACTCTAAGTAAGAATCTCCATACAACACAAAGAAAGGATCCGAGAGCAAACGAAGGGCTTTACGAATGGCGCCGCCTGTTCCCAGAAGCTTTGGTCCATCAAAGGAATAGCGAATCTTCATGTCAAACAGTTTGCCATCACCGACAGTTTGTTGAATTTTATCGCCCAGATAGCCGCCACAAACGACCACACGGCGGATGTCATGGTGATGTAACAACCGCAGTTGATGAACGAGAAACGGCTCCCCTTCGATTTCAATGAGCGCTTTGGGAATGTTCTGAGTTATGGACTGTAAACGTGTGGCAAGACCGCCAGCCAGGATGGCAACTGTTGGATCTTTCATGACTGCGCAATTACTTTGGTCCCTTCAAAATCAAAACGGAATCTCACTTCTTCCAACCCAGCGTCTGTCATGGCGCGCCGGAGACGAACCCTGTCTTCGGCGTAAAACATTAAAAAGCCGCCTCCCCCCGCGCCGATGAGTTTGCCGCCCAGAGCGCCGTTTCGCAATCCCAAATCGTACCATTCGTCAATCCGGTCATTGCTCATTTGCGGAGAACGTTGCTTCTTGTGCTTCCAGTGCACATTCATCAGATCCGCGAAAAGGTTCAGATCTCCTGATTCCAATGCGCGCTTGCTTCCTTCACCCAACTTCTTAATGAAATGCAGATTCTCCGCCATCCGCTGATCCTTTTCTTTGCTTCGCGTGTCCTGTTCCCTGAGTATTTCGGAAGCGGACCGCGAATAACCGGTGAAGAAAAGCATCAGGTTATCTTCCAGGTTATACAACACATCCGTTTTAAATTGCATCGGAGAAGCAACTACCCGGTCATCCTGCAAAAATTGAAAGAAAGTCACTCCACCGTACGCGGAGATGTACTGATCCTGCTTACCGACCGGCTCCTTAAGAATATCGATTTCAATACGGCAGGCTTGATCGGCGACTTCTTGAGGGTGAACGAGATTTTTTTGATGCATGTGAAGAGCTTTCAGAAGCGCAGTAAGAAAACTTCCGGAAGAACCGAGTCCTGTTCCTGCAGGAATATCCGCCATACTGGTAATTTCCAGACCGGTCCTTTGAACGTTTGTAAGTTTGAGTGCTTCGCGAATCAAAGGATGATTGATCTCCTGAATGGTCTGCGCGCGCTCCATTTTTGAGTACTTGATGATGAACTCAGCTTCAAAACTGTGATGGAGTGTTATGTAGACGTATTTATCGATCGCGGCTGCCAGAACAAACCCGCCATGTTCCCGGTAGTAAGATGGCAAATCGGTGCCTCCCCCTCCCAGCGAGATTCTCAACGGACTTCTTGTAATGATCAATTCCAGTTACCTTGTCAGTGCCCTATTTGTGCGTTGCTCGGATTTCCCCTCCTTATATAAGGGGGAGAAACAAAGCAACACGACTTTTGTACATTCCAGTTACCTTCGTTCCAGGATCCAGGTATTTTTCTTGAGGTAATCCACAGTCAGTTTGACGCCTTCGCGAATTGAAAGTCTGGCATTCCATCCGAGACTGCGGATTTTTGCGCAATCAAGAAAAATGAACGGGCTGTCGCCTATCCAGCCTCGCTCGCCACCGGAGTAGATCCGCTCAGGATGGAGGTCCAGAGCCTCGCATATCCATCCGATCGAATCATCCACGGTGCAATACTCATCCGTTCCCAGGTTGAAAATATTCACTTTCTCACGACCCTTTTCAATTGCAATCAATATAGCATCCAAACAATCTTGCACGTACATGTACGACTTTCGTTGCTTTCCGTTTCCAAGAACATTCAAATGATCAGGATGCTGCATCAGCTGGTTGTAGAAGTCGAAGACATGCCCGTGTGTATACCGCTCTCCGAGCACGGAGACAAAGCGAAAGATGTATCCCTGGAAATCATAACCTTCGCAGTATGCTTCGATCATTCCTTCACATGCCAGTTTGGAAGCGCCGTAGAGCGAGGTTTGAACCGGAAACGAAGCATGCTCCGGAGTAGGAAAAGTTTCGGGTTCGCCATAAATCGATCCGGTGGAGGCAAAAGCGATTCGCCGAATGCTATTCGATCTCATCGCTTCCAGCACATGAAAAGTAGCGATCGTATTCTGCTCCAGATCTTTCCACGGGTGTTCCAGGCCAAAACGCACATCGGCATTGGCAGCAAAATGAATTACAAAATCAGCTCCTTTCATTGCATCCTGCAATTTCTGAGCGTCCATCACGTCGGCCTCGATCAGAGTGAACCTGTTTGATTTGTGCGCCTGCTCAAGGAACTCATGTTGTCCGGTCGAAAAATTGTCTATTCCGGTCACGTAATGACCCTCCTGCAGGAGACGGTCGACAATATGGCTTCCGATAAATCCCGCACAACCGGTCACGAAGAATTGCATGAACGTATATTACACCGCCAGGTAAGCAAAGTCGTGCTGCATCCGTGAGCCAAGGAAGCTTGGTAACTCTGACGTTGAAATAAGAGAAAGAAAAAAGGAATAATCATTAAACGGGCGCGAAAACACAAACACTGGAGCGACTATTTGTCACTTCGTCTGCAGTAGTAGTTTTTGTCAACAAAATCAAGTTTTCGAACAACGTGCGAGTCATCATCGTCAAGCTACACTTATCTTGGTCTGCTGAATTTGGATTTTTTTTTGAAACAAACAACAAATCGTACAATGTGTGTAGTTTTTGTCAACAAACCCTTCCTGTGCGAAGAAATGCACACCGTTGTTACAGATTCTGTATCGCCGTCCTCTCACTTTTTCCAACGATTCATCGCCACTTCAAAGAATCTCGTCATTGGCACAGTAATTGCTTTTATGCGACGCGTTTGACATTTGCGAAGCAGGGTGAGCTAAAAACTTCCCGCCGGGCAAAAATCTAAACCGAACAATTTAGCAGTTTGAGGGTCTTTTACTTTCAGCATTTTCAGCATGCTTTCAGCGCGTTTTCAGCATTCAATTCAACAAAAAGACATCGTTCAAAGGAGACGTCTCGAGGAACATGAAAGACATTTCGTGTGGCACACCGATTGCTGTAGCGGTTTTAACTGAAATGAAAACTGAACACCGAACAAGAACAAAAGGATTTGTAACCATGAGAATATTTTCGATTTCACTATCACTCTTTTTCATAACTGCATTAGCCCTTGCCGATCCATCGGCTATTAGAAGGGTTTCAGTTTCTCCGCCTTCATTCAATCCTTCTGAAGGCCAAAAGGTGGAAATCACTGCTGAAGTAGATCACCCCGGGATCCTGTCTCTTATGATCATAGATCGAGATGGCTACCCGATTCGGGAGTTTGATAAGCAGGAAGTAACCGCAAATCAGAAAGTTTCCTTTACATGGAATGGATTTGATAAAGAAGGCTCGATTGTCGCGAATGAAGCCTATTCGCTGAGAATCGCATTGGTTGCCGATGGGAAGAGGCACATGTATTTCCCTGCCGATTCGATTGTCGACATGATTTCGATTCGAGAAGCCAAATTCAGCAGACAGGATGGAATCCTTTCTTATCGACTTCCTTCCCCTTCGAGAGTGCATCTTCAGGCCGGAATTGGATACATCGATCCGGTCACGAAAAAGCAAGTTGATTTTGTCCTCCGTACACTGGTAAACCGCGAACCACGACCCGCCGGAGCGATCGTAGAAACATGGGACCTGATGGATGAATCTGGCACGATTCGTGTGTCGGAGCTGAAAAACTTCATCGTGGGGATTGCAGCAACACCCCTTTGTGAAAACTCCATCATCACCTACGGGAATCGTAATCGCAAATTCCTGGACTGGGTCAGTCAGCGCAAAGGACAATCCTTCTTTACGGCCCGTACCGATCACCATCATCACCACAAGGGACTGAGAACACTGGATGACATTTCGCCTACGATGAAACTTAACATTTTAAACGCTGCGAAAAACAAACTCGATCAATCCTGGCAAACGAATCGACCAACGATCCAGGTGTCCGGAGAAATTACCGGCGCAAACGCGGCAAATTTTACAAAACAACCGGGATTCATTGCGGTCTTTGTAGATGGAAAAAATGTGCACGAGATCCCTAACCCTGTTTCCCCTTTCGAAATAGAAATCCCGATCGATAAGTTGAAGCCCGGAGATCACGTAGTGGCAGTGAACTGGGCATCGACCTGGGGCCCGGTCGCAGCAAATTCTTTTCGCCTGAAAATCGAAAACAAAACCGTTCAATCCAAGCTGAGATAGAACATGCATCAACTATTTAATTCTAAAGTTTCTTTTCTCTTCCTACTTGCATTCGGTCTGCTCGCCCTGCACGCTGAAGCCGCCACTACAATAAGTGGAGGCACGATTTCTTCGAATACAACGTGGACGCTTGCAGGAAGTCCCTATAACGTGACCGGAAATGTCGAGGTGGGCGGCGCAGCCAACCCGATTCTCACCATAGAACCGGGAGTTCAAGTAACTTTTGAAAACCAGAAGTTCATCAGATTCGGAAATACAGCGCCTGGTGGACTGAACGCGGTTGGCACACCGGCCTCCTTGATAACGTTCACAAAGAAAACAAATAAGAAATGGGGCGGGTTGCAGTTTAACGCCAATAGCCTCCCTTCAACGATTGCTCATGCCACGATTTCCTTCGGTAGCAGTGGTGTTCGCATAACCGATGGTGTCAATCCGATTACTGTACGGCATGTTACGTTTAGCAGTAATGGCACTGCAATCTGGGCTTCCACGACTGCGCCAGTCTCCCTGTATGCGAATAGCTTTCCATCGAATTCTACCGGCGTTGAGACAGTAAATGCACTCAGCGCGCTTTTCTGTTGGTGGAACTCAGCAACAGGTCCAACTGGCAATGCCATAGTCGGCCCAGTCTCCTATGAACCGTGGTTAACTGCGACCCCATCTGCCAATTATTATTTTCTGCCACCTTCGACAAGAAAAAACAAAACCTTTAACCCCTCGATCGGAATGAATACTCACGCCGGTTTTACAACCTCCGCATCAGGCGATTGGATTGTAAAAATAATAAATAGTGGCAGCACAGTTATAAGGACCTACACAGGATCCGGATCGACAGCGACCATCGCTTGGGATGGCAAAAATGATTCAGCGGTCCTGCAGCCCATTGGCAGCTACACCTACAGATTGGAGAGCACATCAACGTTAGGACAGGTTGCAACGGCCGCCGTTGGGAACATAGTGCTAGTCAATACGCCTTCACTTGTCATTAGCTCCTTTACCGTCAGTCCTGCTTTCTTCAGTCCCAATGCTGACGGCTTTCAGGATATAGCCGCCATCACAGGAGCACTCAACTCTTATCCGGATACGACCTGGACTGTATTTATAAAAAATTCCGGCGGAACAACGGTCAGGACAATTCTCAGTTCCGGATTGTCACTCTCAATCGGGTGGGACGGTAAAAACGATTCCGGTGTCATCGAACC
>JAKEFK010000049.1 GCA_022616075.1 bacterium | reverse complement strand
GCCCTTCGTTTGCTCTCGGATCCTTTCTTTGTGTTGTATGGAGATTCTTACTTAGAGTGCGATTACGAAAAAATTCGGAGGGCATTTATCGAAAGCAAAAAATGGGGAATGATGACGGTGCTGCGTAACAAAAATCGATGGGACAAGAGCAACGTGGATTTTCGTGATAGCAAAATTTTCGCGTACAATAAAACCAATCAAACAACAAACATGCAGTATATCGATTATGGACTGAGCCTTTTTCAAAAAATCGCCTGGCGAAAATATCCTGCACGTAAAACTTTTGATCTCGCTCAGGTGCACGTAGAGCTTCTTCAGCGCGATCAACTGGCAGCCTATGAAGTGTTTCAGAGATTTTACGAAATCGGTTCATCAAAAGGCCTGCAGGAGACACGTGCCCATCTGGCGTCCAAAAGCAGGAGAGCACACTTAAATCCATGAGTTTTATCCGACAATACCTGCAGGAATCCAAAGAAGTCATCAGCCGGTTGGACGCGGATGTGCTGGAACGCATGGTGGAGTTACTGGCTAAAACCAGAGAAGAGGGCGGACGCCTTTTCATACTGGGAGTTGGAGGTAGTGCCGCGAATGCATCACATGCTGTCAACGACTTTCGCAAGATCGTTGGCATTGAGGCTTACACGCCTGTAGATAATGTGTCCGAACTGACCGCGCGAATTAACGATGAAGGATGGCAAAGCGCTTTTGATGGTTGGCTACGCGTCAGCCGTCTGTCCGAAAAGGATCTTGTACTTGTGTTTTCCGTTGGAGGTGGAGATTCGGAGAAGAATATCAGCCCGAATCTCGTTGCCGCGCTGCAGCTGGCGCGTGAAGTAGGCACGCGGATTATCGGTGTGGTGGGCAGAGACGGAGGCTGTACAGCAAAAATGGCAGATGCGTGCCTGATCATTCCCACGGTCAATCCAGAGCATGTCACCCCGCATACAGAAGGTTTTCAAGCAGTGATCTGGCATCTCTTGATTTCCCATCCCCGTTTGAAGAAGTCTCAAACAAAATGGGAGTCAGTTGCGGATGACTCGCGATAAACGCCGGTCCATCTTCCTTGACCGGGATGGAGTGATCAACAAAGCCCTGATAAAAGACGGTAAACCATTCTCTCCTCCCTCGCCGGAATCGGTTTCCATTCCTGAAGGCGTGCCCACCGCGCTACGCAAGTTAAAAGAAGCAGGGTTTTTGTTGATCGTGATTACAAATCAGCCGGATGTCGCCAGAGGAAAACAAACAAAGGACGTTGTTGAACAGATCCATTCCATGCTTCGTTCTCAGCTGCCTCTTGATGAGATCATGGTTTGTTATCATGATGATGAGGATCATTGTGGCTGCCGCAAACCTCAGCCCGGAATGATTTTGCAGGCGTCGCGTAAGTACTCAATCGATCTACCTTCCAGTTTTGTAATCGGAGACCGTTGGAAAGATGTGGAAGCGGGAAAGAGAGCCGGTTGCAAAACCATTTTTGTTGATTCACGATATCTGGAAGAAAAGCCAACGGCAGACCTTGCTGTGAATTCACTGGAAGAAGCTGTCCCCTGGATTCTAAACTGGTAGGGGCAGGCCTTGTGCCTGCCCTTTACGGGCGACCACAAGGGTCGCCCCTACTGCTTTTTCGCTACGGCGATCAGGTAAGCCGGCAGCCCAAACCAATTGTAGGAAAGAATTCGAAAAGGGATTCCCTGGCCTTCAAACAAACGAACCAAATCTTTTTTGTAAAGCAGATTGAGATTCTCTTTCTTGCTATAAAAAGTATCACCGCCCCACGAAATAATGTTCCTGTACCAATCCATCGGAAGCCAGTGAAGAAAAGGAAGCATTTTATGAAAGTCTATCGGGTAGCCACGGTTTGGTGTCGTAAGAAAAACCTTGCGGCTGATCCGGAGCACTTCACGCACAAATTCTCGCTGGTATTGTTCCTCCCCTACATGTTCCACGACAGCGTTGCAATAACAAATATCAAAGTGATCGTCCGCGAAGGGAAAGGTTGAGCCGGGCATGTGCTGGACATATTTGGTCCCTGGAAATATTTGTTCAAGAAAAGCGCCTTCGTGAATTCCAAGCATCGTTATCCGCGAAAGATGTGGGTACAGTTGTTCTAAAATATTCTCTTCCAGCCTATCCTGTTCGGTTACGGAAACGCCGATATCCAGAATGCTGCATTGCGGAGAAGGGGACATCTCACGTAGAAATAGTTCGTATATTTCTGTGCGGGCGAGCCGCGACATCCTGCTGACGAGTTTACTTCCGGCCAGATAATTATTGTAGAAGGTTTTGTCGCTCATCCGTATCTTTTGCGATGCTCGGATTTCCCCTCCTTATGAAGGAGGGGATTAAAGGGGAGGTTGGGTGACGTTTGAATAAGACAACCCCCTCTTCATCTCCCCTTTATAAGGGGGAGAGAGAGCAGCGCATCCTACTTTATACCACGACGAGAAACCATGTTAAGATCTAGAAGCCCGGATGCGTCCCACCCAGAATCCTTTCAGCCTGGTTTCAAAAAAGGATCTAAAAGATACATTACCCATACTTCGAAGAATTCTTCCGGTTTCCATTGTTCTGGCACTTCTTCTTGCTAAATTTGATCTGTATGGTCCTGAAAGATACTTCGCGGATATAACCATCACTGCAACCGGCCAAACATCATCCCAAAAATCAGGCTCAGCCGTTGTTTGGCTGACTTCCCCCAATATCCGGGAACTGCAACGCGTGGGTTTTGACATTCAAAAATCGGACGGATGGGAGACCAGGAATGGAATCTTTATTTCTACGCGGAATCAGCCCGCAACATTGCGTTTCAGTGGATATCTACCTGAGCCGATAACGCTACAACTGATTCAAAGTCCCTACTCAGGATTGGCGGATATTTTGCAATCAACGGCTTTCATATCAGAGTCGATTTGTTCTCAACCGATCAGAAAGTTCTTTCGATCGATACCCAAAATCATTTGTTAAGATCGGATCGTTCTTCTCTGTCGATCGCTATGGAGTTTTTACAAAAATTCGCCATGAATCTTCTCTTGCTGATGTTCCTTTTCTATCCTGTCTACCGAAAAATTCCAAAGCCGTCTCTTGAGAGCGATCATTCAAAACTCACTCTTTTGATTGCGCTCGCCGTTTTAGCAGTCTTGATTCTGGCCTTCTACCCGGGCGTAATGGTCTATGATTCCTACGAACAATACTGGCAGGCAATTCATTTCTGGTTCGTGGATTGGCATCCGCCCGTCATGGCTCTATTGTGGTCAGCCACTGACAGAATCATCAAAGGATCAGGAGGAATGCTGCTTCTGCAGCTAACAAGCATCGTCTACTCTTTCTATTTGTTATCCAGGGTTGCCGCCAGGAAAGACAAAAAACGATACTGGCTCCCTCTCTTTGCAGTTTTTCTGCCTTTCGTTTCGTGCTGCATTTTTTTTCTTATCAAAGATGTCTCATTGGCCGTCTCTTTACTCCTTGCTTTTTCTTTATGGTATTTTTACCGCGCCGCGGGCAAACTGAACTGGCCCAGGATGTTGTTGATTCTGCTGATTCTCTTTTAGTCGGCTGCCGTCCGAAAGAATGCACTACCCGCCGTTCTTCCGTTGACCTTTGTTTTTGTCTTCGATCTGGTGGGTTCGTGGAAGAAAGCATTTGCATTATCTGTTCTGGTCAGCTTCTTCTTTTACCTTGGCAATGAACTGCTTGTTTTCCGTGTTCTTCACGCTGATCGAAGGCATCCATTTCAGATAATCATGATGCACGATCTTATGGGAATTTATGACATCACCCGGCGCAACTACGTGCCAGACAACTATTTGAGTAAGCCGCGGTTGGACGAAGTGATGCGATTCTATGATCATAGGATCTCGGCTCGTACAACAGTTTGGGCGCCTGTTGATTGGTTCATCTCTTACGATGACAATGTCATTTCCGGTTTGAAAACTGCCTGGTTAAAGGCTATCCGGGAAAATGTGATTGCCTACGTGACGCACCGTTGGATTCTTTTCAAAAGTTTTCTGACTGATCGCGATGGAAAGGTGAATCATTTGTACGCTGTATCGGATTGGCATGAAGTTATGCAAAATCCACCACCTCTTCTGGAGGAAACAGCCCTCGGGAAAATTCACACTGCTTATGTGAACGGAACGTACAAATTGCTTGGTTTTCTCTTCAAGGCTTATTTCTGGCTGATCATTTCTTTCGTGCTTCTTGGTTACGCGATAAGACGCAAGGTCCTCATTGTAGGAGCACTCGCTTCTTCCTCTTTGCTTTATTTTGCCCCCTATTTCTTCGTTGCGCCTTCGGTTAATTACCGGTACATCTACTGGCCGGTGATTGCCTGCGTTGTATCCATCATCGTGATCTGGATCGAAACAGATTTTGTTCAACCAGGTGTAACGAGAAACAAAAATTGATCGCCCTGTCTCATTTTCATCTCGATTTTGAAATGATCGGCCAGTAATCTGGAGACAATCCAGTTCCATCTCCAGTCTTCTTCCCAGCTGCAATAATAAAGCAGAAATGACTTGTGAATCTGAGTAAATCGTTCGTATGGTTGAACATTTTTTATCGGAAACCACGGTTTCAGATTGAGCATCCCTCGATCGATTGTATCGTGTCCCAGGTAGCGAAGAGACGCTTCGGGATCTGCGAGATAGAACAATCGCCCGGCAAGATCTGCCGGACCGTAGTACCAGACCTGCTGTGCCGGATGGACAAACCAGGAAACAATTGGAATCTCAGTTTCCGCGTTGTGCTGTAGAAACTGAACCGTGCGCTGGTAAGACGAGGCATCTTCTTTACAGTCGTAATAGTTCGCTACGGCCATACCCAGGAATCCTGCGAAAAAGAATGGCAGAATGAACGTTTCGAGCTTCTTTGGGCCAAGCGAATCATAGATGCCATAAGGTATCAGAAGTGCGAAGCCGATCACGGATAATAATGCGTGCCTTCCTGTTAAAGCGCCGGTAAGGAGCTTGGACGCGATCACAGCTATAGGCGAGATAGCAACGAAACCAAGAATGGCTGTCAACTCATGGGAGCGAAATGAGTGAACACCAGCTCTTTCCATTGTCGACGCGCGCAACATCCAAAAGACTCCCGAAAGTAATACAACAAAAACAAGAAACACCGCCATCGGACCGAGAAGATAATCATAAAAAAGAAAGATATCTCCCCATTTTGGCTTTGCCCAGAAACCTCCTCCATAAGAAGCGGAAGCTCGAAGCAAAGGCAAAAAAAGAAGAACAGGAAGAAGCGCGAGGATGAATGTAATCCAGACCGGATAATCTATCCTTTTCAGCAAACGAATACGGATGACTTCACCAAGAATTAAAGGAACAAAAAGCAAGATACCGGAATAGTGACTCAGGAACGCTCCGGATAAACTTAAACCGAGTCCAATCATTTGCAGCTTTCGTGGCCTGTCTCCTACCGCGAGCCAGCAAAGCAAGGCGCATGCGCCAAAACCCAGAACAAGAGCATAGGGTCTGGCTTCATAGGCGTAAGAAAAGGCAGGTGTCATGGTGGGAAGTAACATCGCAAGAAATCCGCCGGCTGCTGACATCCGAATCGATACGATTCGGTACAGGCAGAAACACAGTAAGAGGAATCCCATCATCTCCGGCATTCGAATTGAAATTTGATTGACACCGAAAACGGAGGAGAACACCTTGGTCAACAGGACAAACGTTGGCGGAATCTGATCGGCCCCAGTGCCCAGCGCCCACCAAAGATCAGGCCAGGCTAAGCGCGTGAAGTAGAGAGTGTATAGTTCGTCGTTCCAAAACAGTTTTTGTGATGCGAGAAAACAGGCGATTGAAAGATAGAGCAAACAAAAGAAGATCAAAAGAGAAGTTTTGTTGGACTCAACCATTTCTGGAAACCGAGATACAGATCGGGGTGACACGCTGGATTCATCAGTCATGGCTACTGAGACGAGATCAGGAACAGAAACTGGTTTCCATCTCTGCCCTTCATTTCGATTTTCCTGTGATCGGCGATCAAGCTGGAAAGTATCCAATCCCATCTCCAGTCTTCGTCGGAGCTAAAATGAAGGAGAAAAAAACGCGGATAAGATCTGATAAAGAGATCGTAAGACCTGACGTTTTGGAGCGGCCACCACGGTTTGAGATCAAGTAGACCCCGGTCGATAGTGTCGTGATTCACATAGCGGAGGGACGCCACGGGATCGGCAAGATAGAATACTCTTGATGAAAGGTCTTGTGGGCCGTAATGCTGAATACGAAAAAAAATATGTGAATACGAACATACCACTGGCAGATCGCTTCCGGCGTTGACCTTCAGAAATTCAGTCGTCTGATTCATAGCGTTGTAGTCATCAGTCCACCTGGAAAAACTGAAATAAGTGTCAATTATGAATCCTGTCAGGAAACACAAAAGCACTACAATCGCGACTTTTGTCGTTTTCAGAAAATACCAGAAGGAAAGCGCAACAAGAATACTGAAACCGATGATGGAGGATAATGCGTACCTATCGACAAAGATTCCCGTTGTGATCTTTGCTCCGGTAACGGCGACTACTGGAAGCAGGACAAAAGCTGTCAGGGCAGCCAATTCGTACGGTCGAAAATTCCTAATGGTAGGACTTGAAGGTTTGTTTTGCCCGGTTCTAAAGAATAGAACAGTCAAAATACTCGCGAAAATCAATGGCACAGCGGCGGAATCGAGCAAGGATTGATAAGAAAGAAACATATCGCTCCAATTTGCTTTACTCCAAAAGTTCGTCGCGTAATGTAAGGAACCTCGGAGCAATGGGAGAAATAAGATCAGAGGAGTCAGTGAAAGAAAAAATGCAATCCAAACGGGGAAATCCAACCGGCCCATCGACCTGGTGCGCACAAGTTCTCCTACAACAAGGGGAAACAAAACCAGCATGCCGTAATAATGACTCATCCAGGCCCCGAGCAAACTGAGAAAGAGAACGAATAGATTTCGTTTCCTGTTACGGTCTTCGGTGATGGACAACCAGCAAAGAAATGACAGCGTGCTGAAACCGAGGACCAGGGCATAGGGTCGCGCTTCGTAGGAGTAACTGAACGCCGGCGTGATCCACGGAAAGACCATTGCAACAAGTCCATAGGCTGGCGTTATCCTTTGCGAAACGATTCTGTAGAGACACAAGGACATTACCAGGAAACCGGCCGTTTCAGGCAGCCTGATCGAGATGTGATTCTCGCTAAACATCCAGCTTGAAACTTTAGTGAGAAGAATCGAAAGCGGTGGAAGCTGATCGCCACCAGTGCTTAATGCCCACCATAAATCCGGCCAAATTCTTAGCCGTGAGAAATACAGGGTATACATCTCATCGTTCCAGAACACTTTCCGAAATGAAAGCAATCCTGATGCGGCAAAGAAAATTACACAGAGTCCCGCCACAAAGTAAGATCTGTTAGCCTCTAAAAAACTTCCGAAACGGTCAAGAAGCGGATGGATGTTTTCTGAAAACCGGCGGTTAGGCTGATCTTTTTCTGTTACTTCAGAAAGCATTCAGGTGGAAACTCTTTCAGCCGATTTACGGTTGTTTGACATAATGGGGTCGCGCGCTAACAATGTTACCATGACAGACGAGATTGGCTATTCACTGGTATTCCCTCTTAAGGATGAAGAGGAAAACATACCGGCTCTTCTTCAACACATTTCACTTTTTCTGAAGGAACTGGACGGTCCGGCCGAGGTGATTTTTGTAGACGACGGAAGCACCGACAGGAGCGTCGAATTGCTGCGTGAATATCAGGGCAGCGATTCCAGACTCATCCTTGTAGAATTATCACGAAATTTTGGCCATCAGATCGCGATCACGGCCGGTATGGATCTGGCCAGAGGAAAAGCGGTGATCGTTCTCGATTCTGATTTACAGGATCCTTTGGCGGCAGCACACGACATGATTCAAGTGTGGAAGGCGGGCTATGAGATTGTTTATGGCGTGCGTCAGGCAAGGAAAGATGAAACATTGCTCAGGCGATTCGTGCCCTGGGTTTTTTACAGGATACTGAATCGAATCACGGAAGTTGCGATTCCTGTTGATGTGGGAGATTTCCGTTTGGTCGATCGCAAGGCGGTGAATGCTTTTCGCGAGATGAGAGAGAGAAATCGTTTTGTCCGCGGCATGTTCGCATGGATCGGATTCAGAAGCAGAGGGGTTCCTTATGTGCGGGAAGGGCGCCCGGCAGGCAAATCCAAGTATGGCTGGAAAAAACTCTTGATTCTCGCGATTAACGGCATCTTCAGTTTTTCCAGTTTTCCACTCAAACTTTCGATTGGAATGGGTGGCTTATTCATCGCATTCTCTGTAATCGTTGCAATTCTGTATGCAATTCTAATTCTGGTTGGATTTTATAACTGGAACTGGCGGGCATCCATTGTGTTGCTCATTTCGTTCCTGGGCGGAATGAATCTGCTGATGCTCGGCACGCTCGGACTGTACGTGACCAGGATTTACGATGAGGCAAGAGCCCGCCCGCTTTATATTATCCGGAACCTTTACCGGGCTGAATGAACGTCTTTACAACACAATGCCAGGCACGTCGCGCATATTCGGGCATTCTCTATGAAAGCGATTCACCATTTCTACCGTGCGCATCCATTCATAGAATAAACTCTTGGTGCTAACAATAATCGTCCCCGCGTTTTGCATCCGGCTCAGTGCGATTTCTTGCCCGGGCGCAGGTGCACCGGTTGCGTCAGCAACCACAGCAACGCGATAACCTTGATCGAGCAGGCCGATGGCGGAATGCGCGACACAAACATCCGTCTCCAGGCCGATCAATACAGCCGTTTTGCGACCGGTTTGCTCAACTGCCGTCAGTATGTCCTGTTGGTGGGCAAGGCCAAATGAAACTTTGTCAAATATGGGAGCGTCAGCAGGCAAGTACTGAATCAGTTTGGGCGCAAGCGGCTGTTTGTGGATTTCTTCTGCCGTTACAATCAATGGTATCTGCTTCCATTGCGCGACCGCGATGAGCCAGCATACACGACTTAGCAACAGTTCACTTTCCTGGACCGGTAGTTTATCCAAGAACGCATTTTGAACATCGATGATAATCAATACGGAGTCCTCAGCCTCAATCAGGGATTGAGATATTTTCTCGTTATCCATCAAGTATGCTGTCCACTCAGCTATGCATTACTATAGGTCGAACTTTGTTTTTTTGAAAACAGTTTAGATCTGTAATTTTGGTGCCTACAGAACACTACATTCTGCTGCTTGATACCATTTTGGTATCAAAATGGAAGAGAATGGTACCAAAATGGATCACCATGGGTCAAGTTGATGCCAAAATGGTGCCAAAACGAGCCATTTTGGCATTCGCTGGCGAGACGCCCGCGCTACTTCGATTAAAAGATTGGTACACCGACACCTTCCTTGGCGTCCGGGCATTCAATTCCGTAGTACGGATTGTAGGTCTGGAAGTATCGGCGCGCGTCTTCTGCATTGGTTAGTTGCTGTGATACTTTCCGCCGGTAGTGATAGATATAGAGTTTGTTGTACGGATGTGTGGCGGTCGCACCATAAAGAATTGTTTGAACTCCTTCTTCAGTAATTCTTACTGTTGGCCGTATGATGTCGGCGTTCAAACTGTGGTCTTGATAAAAAAGCCTTAACGCTCCTGCCAGATCCCAGTTCGATTCAAATACAATCCCCGGTCCCATGTAGGGACACACTCCATCCAGAAGAAGCGTGCTTTGTGGAGGAAGTGAAGGGTACTGCCGGCGTATATCCGCTAAAACGTTCTCCTGTTTCGAATAGGCCACAATCCAAAAGTGCGCGATCGTATTGGTGACCAGAACACCGGCGCCGCAAAAGAATGCAAGGAATGAACAGAAGAGAAGAAGGCGAAAATTTTCTGATCGAATCTTACCAGCCAGCCAGCCAATTATTCCAACGATAGATAATGCAACCCCCACCGTGGCTGCAATGGAGGTTCGATTGTTCAAACCGGCAGGCGTGGGGTCGGCATTCTCGTTCGTGATGAAAATCAAATATCCGAGAATAAAAACGAGCAGACCGATGAAAAACAGATTCCCGTACCTCCTCAGCTCCGATGAACCGGATCTAATCGCAAGCCGATGCAGATACAGAAATACCGCAATTCCAACGCACAAACTCACCGCAAGTATCTTCCAATCCGGATAATCGCGCAGAATTCTACTTATTAGAAGGGGAAGCTCAATGCCGTATTTGCCATAGCTCACCACAACCGCCTTTGCTATCAACTGAATAAACCAAATTACATGATCCATTGGACCTTGCATGATCACGCGGGTAGTCGTGAACGCTTTAAAAAGGATTACCAAAAGGAGTGCAATGAAGTTCGTTCCCACAAGGCATACAAGTTTCCTTCCAGTGATTCCCTGATTCGATTCATTCAGTTGCTGATTTCTTTTCCAGATCAAGAAGGTGCTCAACAGGAATAATGGAAGGAAGACTTCATACGCGAGTGTCCCTGCGAAAAGAAAGAGAATTCCGAGCAGTTTCCATAGCCAGATCCTCAAACCGCTGACCTTCAGCATCTGGAGATCGCAACAAAAACTCAAGAAATAGGATGCCATGCTGAGGTTCGCGCAAAAGAGAATCGGCCAGAAGCGATCTGTCGAGTAATGAGGGATAAGCCCGAACAAAAGCGGCACCGAAACACAAACAAGGCGTGGCTGACTCAATTGTGAGAGAACCCCATAAAAAGAAAAGATTCCGGCAAGAAAGACAAGGTGGTTTACGAAATGATATCCAAACGGGTGCAGGTCAAATGCCTTATAAAGGGCTGCAAAATAGAAAACTTGAACGGGGCGCATCCAAACGACGGGACCATTCAGTGATTCGTACAACCCCAGTAAGGAGCGGTCGGGAGAACTATAGGATGCGCCGAAAAACGCCCAGTCGTCACTGTAAAAACCAAGCCCTCCTATGTAGAGGATGAAAGAAAGAGTGATGACTAAGGCAAGAAACAAGTAGTCTTGGGCGTTTTTAGAAAGCCGGATCACTTCTCTCCGAACCATTCTAACAACTGTTTTGAAAACTGATCCCCATCCCAGTTCATCGCCTGAAAACGCGGTAGTTGGAATGGATCCATTTCATCTTTCATCACTTCGGGAGCCGTGGAGCAGGAACAAAGAAATCCGGCATCCCGGAGAATCGATATTGTGTCATTGGAATATTCTCCATGCGGATATGCGAATGTATCGACAGGAGAGCCCAAAATCTCCTCCAGTTGCGCTTTGGATCCTTCTATCTCCTGACGTTGTGTCTCGCGTGAAAATTTTGACAATACGGGATGCGTGACAGAGTGTGCTCCGATATTCATGAATTCCCCTTGCGCCAACAAACTTACTTGTTCACGCGACAGGGTTTTGTGAGAAGGGCGGGATTCTCTCGTTGTTCCGGCCCAAACATTGAGTTCATGCAGAATATCCTGTTTTTGTGCCTCATCTAAAGGTTGCATGAGCTGCCAGATCGCATAATACGTGGAATGACGCCATGTTGGAGGTTTTTCGTCCGTTCGCCATTTCGAATAACGCAGCGCGTCCTCTGCACTGAGATTGCTTGAATCGGCGAGATTCCAAACGTGTTTTTTGCGCTCAATCGTCAAATGAACGGATTCCGGGAGTGTTCCGGGCTGCAAGAAGATTCGCTCCAGCTCGTCCCACCAGAATTCATTTTGTTTCTCTATCTGTCCGCTGACCAGAAATACTGTTGCCGGCATTTCAAATTCTTCAAGAGAAGGTTTTGCCAGCTGGAAATTATCGTAGTAGCCGTCGTCAAACGTAACAACGACTGAACGTTCTGTTATGCCTCCACTCTTAAGATGCTCCATTAGCTTTTTGAGCGCCAGCACTCTGTAAGATTGTCGAAGAACCTCAAGCTGTTCGTGAAAGTGTTTTGGTTGAACGCACAGCTCCCAGGGGTCGGCATTCAGATCTGCCACGCGGTGATACATCAAGATCAGTCCTTTCATGATCCGGCCTATCTCCCTGATCCGTTTTATCCCCTACAGTGTAATGTCTTTTCCTTTGATCACTTTAACAATGACTTTTGAAAGCGTATTCGCTGACGTAAGCGGCAAATGATCGGAGACATCCTGAAGCAGGAAAATCATATGATCGGAGACCCAATTTTCTGTAGCTTTGCTCCCGGAAGGTCCGGTTTGATCAAAAATTTGACCATACGCCGTATCCACGTGCACTTCAACTTTTTTTGCGCCCCGCGAGTTCCATGTCAAAGTTGTTCTTCCCACGCCCGAGTTGTCTGAAATCTGAATCGGATTAGGTTGAGCCGTGATTGATCCGGTGCTCTTGCCGCGCAAAAAGCGCCAGAGCGACGTGCTCAGGTTCCATGCGCCTGTCTTCGTTTTCACCGCACATAAATGACAACTTTGTCTGATGGCCCTTTCACAATTGCGAAGCTTATATCTAAAAAGAATCACTAACCCAGAAATCGCTTCCTTCCAATTGTGGTGTAATAGATCGCACCGGATGTCCTCCATCACTCTTTTGCCGTAGGATTCTCGAAACGTGACTCTTCCGGTCCGGTTAATTTCTCCCGAATATTCTTTCGCAAGAGCTTTTGCCGCTTGAGGCAGAACAGGGCTCAGAGGGTCTTTCGAGTAATAATCCTTCCATCGAGCTCCTTCCGGAAGATCGAAACGAAAATCGTTTCCGTTCAAGAAATGAGCAGATCGATGGGATACCACGTAATCTTTCCAATTGGTGGAGAAAATCTGGGGCCATTCGTGGCGGCCGCGAAGATCCCGCGCGCGTTTCCTGTTTTCCAGCCTTGCACGAATCCTATCTTGAATCTGGCAGGGTGTTCGAAATTGATAATGCCGGTTGAGCAATCTCCTGGAACAAGGTTTCGAGCGGCTGAACAATCCATATTCAGGAAGGAATTTAAAGAATCGTTCTTCACTGTAATTGATCAAATAATATTTTCTTCGCTCATAAATAGGCAGCCCCGAATCTTCTTTCTCAAACTCCTTCAGGTCCATATCGGTAAAGAGAAACTGCGCCTGGTAAGTCTGGATAAAAGTCGCCTTTTCCTTTTCAGCAAAGCGAATCAGTTCGAGCGGATCATCGACATAGAATTCATCCGTATCGATCATCGCGATCCAATCTCCTTCTTCGTACAAACTGCGATGTTGCTCTAACAAATCGAATCGCAGTTTTTCTGTATAGATTTCCTGTAGTTTCTGCGGATTGTAAAGGATGTCTTTGAACTTCAACGCCTTTTCGAAGGTATCGTCCTGCGATCCAAGATCAAAAAACAAAATAGTGTTGTAAACATTCAAGTCTTTCAAGAATGCGAGAAGATCCTCGATAATATCTGACTCGTCTTGAGCGACGAGCAGTCCGTGAAGCTTCATGTTCAAGCTTTGACTGCGCGGAGCGCGATCAGCACTTCATAATCCGGATCCTGATAATCCAGTTCTTCGCGCTTTAATTCTTCGGATGCGACACCTTGCAGAAAAGCGGTTGCCGCCAGAACATTGCCGTAGACCTGAACGTCGACTGTGGTGAAAAACTCTCCGAACAGCCTGCGGGCAGATGTGCTGGTAAAGGCCCAGTACCAGGAGCCGGACCATTCGGTGTGACTGATTCGCGAGATGCCGGGGAAAGTTGCCAGCAGGACTCCACCCGGTTTCAGGATGCGATGAATCGTTCGCAGCGCGGCGCGCGTATCGTAAATAAGCTGGAGTGTCTGTGTCAGAACAACGCAATCGAATCTGTTGTCAGGAATGTGTTCTGCGCATGTTAAATCGGCAACAATTGTTGCTTTAGGATTGCCCTCCTCAACGTGAAGCACATCTCGAACCGTCGTGCGATTGCCCCCAAACCTGCTTGTATACATGTCGTCTTCGATTTCCAGCGTGCGATCATGAATATCATCCGCGTGTTGTGCGAGAAAAGATTCGATGTAGTAACGGTCAATCGGCAGACCCCTGTCGAATCCCCAATCGAGGCTAATCGGTTTCAAGCGCCGAAAACTTCCCCATTCAAGATGCTGCGATCCGGTTGGATTCGTACTTTTTCCAGCTTTCGATAGAGCTTTCTGAACTGTGTTCCAAACAGCGCCATCTTTTATCTTTCGTTCGGATAGATATCGCTCAAACCACTCGAGAAAATAGCGACGCACGGAATCGGATTCCCCCGATGCAGTCACCACGGAATCACAGGATTCCGGATGATAGCGGTGTTTGTCCCAACATTCATTCGAAACGAACACGGGATGATTCAAATACATTTTTGCAAGAAAAGCCTGATCTTCAAAGAATTGAAACTTGCCCTGGAAGTGTTCTTCAAAACCGCCCAGCTGCTCAATGGTTTTTCGTCGAATCATGAGATCGGAAGGACAGGGGGCTGTTCCAGCGCCAAACGGATGCAGCAATGGAATCAAACCGGGAGGTTCGGTTACGGTCTGATGTGTAACGCCAAGTTCTGGAATGTAGTCCTTTTCAAGACCTGTTGGTTGATTGGTCCAGCCATGCCAGTACTGTGTGGCTCCGTAAATCATTTGAGCGCGTCGTTCTGTTTCAAGAATTGCAACCTGGCGTTCTAACTTATGTGGGAACCAGAAGTCATCCGCATCGATGAACGCTACATATTCCCCGCGCGCGTTTCGAACACCGAGATTCCGGGTGGCGCTCATGCCGTGATTCTGATGTCCAGTGTGCTCCAGATACCTGACTCGGTCCTGATTTTCTTGCGCGCAACGTTTGGCGATGTGAGTGCTTTCGTCTGAAGAACCATCGTCTACAAGCAACAATTCCCAGTTCTTATATGTTTGAGCGAATACACTTTCGATCGCCTCGTTCATGAACTTCCGCGCGTTGAAGAAGATCATGATAACAGTCACCAGTGGTTTGTTATCTTGGTTTGCGTCAATTCGGCGCTGCAAGCTCAAGAGTCTGGACAGCGAATCATGAAACGTCGTTTCGCATACGCGAACATCGAATCTTTCTCGAATTTTTTTTGCAGCATTCTTGCCCAGCCGGGAACGCCGTTCCGAATCCTTGAGCAATTGAGCAATGGCGTCGGCCAATGCATCTGAATCTCGTTGCGGTACAAGAATTCCATCCAGGGCCTCTTCGATTACTTCAGGGATGGAACCGGCGTTTGTTGCCACAACAGGAAGACCGGATGACATTCCCTCAAGCAAGGAAGTCGGTATGCCATCCTTATCTCCGGATTCTGTTTGAACAAACGGAGCAATGAAGAGATGCGAGCGTCGAAAGAACTCCTTGATTTCAGATTCGGACTTCTGCCCTTCCAGGTGAATGTAGCCCGTGAGATTCAATTCTCCGATTCTGGCTCTCAGCTTTTGAGCGTAGTCCTTGCTGGAACTACTGCCGTCCACATCACCGATCAGATGCCATTCCACATTGAAACCGCGCTGCCGGAGGGTCTGGATTGCTTCAGAAAGGAAGAGCAGTCCCTTTTTAGGTTCGATTCGACTTACGGAAACCAAACGGTAGGGTTCCTCATTTTTTGGCTCGGCATGCTTGACCACCGGGAATTCTTCGGCGTTGATCGCATTCGGCTTGATGATGATATTGTTTGGATTCGCGGTCCGCAGAATTCGAAGCAGCTCCTGTTTAATTTGATACGAAGTTGCAATTACAAGACTGCATTGCTCAAGGTGAAGTGGTACCAGCTTGAAGACATAATCCTGCAGCATGTGATCTGCGTAACAACTCACTCCTCTGGGAATTCCCAGCAGATATGAGGCAACGAGTCCAAAGAAAGTACCTTCGTAGAAAAAGTAGGTGTGCAGGTAATCGGGCCTGTAAGCCTTAACCATTCGCGTAAATGCAAACGCTTCCTGGAAATGATGGTGAGCGCGCAATTCTTCGGGCCGTACACCCGAAGCTTGACAAATGAGATCCACCAGCTGATCGATTTTCTCAGGCATTCTTTTTGCAAAATACTCGTAATCGCGCTGGCAAACCTTGTGATGAAGATTCAACCTCATTCTCGAATGCCAGAGCGCATTAAATTGTGATGCCAGTTGTTTGCGTGAGTCCTGATTGGAATAGAGAAAGCGTACCTGAAAGCCTTTACGAATTAGCTGGGTGAGCTCCTGATAAACGAATGTTTGAGAATAGATCGGAAAACTCCAGCAAGCAGTTGCAAGAATCCGGAAACGTTGTGGAAAAAAAAGTCTCGCGATTGTCGAATCAGCTCTCAGGCGAATGCACTGTATCCGGTGAAAGAGAATCGAAAAATTCTCTACGATCCTCTTTCTCAGGTAGCGAAATTTCAGCTTCCTTATCATCCTTCAGCGACCGGTTACTCCTTATTTACAAGGAATAGGATCTGGTTTCCATCCCTGGCTTTGATTTCAATCTTTCTTTTATCGGCCAGCAAACCTGACAAAATCCAGTTCCATCTCCAGTCTTCGTCAGAGCTGCTGTAGTACAGATAAAACTGAGGATTCGATTGAAGAAACAAATCGTAGGCTCTCACATTCGGTATCGGAAACCATGGCCGGAGATCCAGCAAACCCCTGTCTATTGTATCGTTTCCAAGATATCCAACGGAAGCTTTAACATCTGCCAAATAATAAACGCGTTCAGCAAGATCTTTCGGCGCGTAATACCAGAAACGCAATGGGGACCACCAGGAAACGACCGGTATATCTTTTTCGGTATTCTTTTCCACGAAATCAAATGAGCTTTTGACATTTTTAGAATCTTCCGTTACCGTCGTAAAATCAATAACGGATCTTGCCAGGAACCCGATGAAAATGCAGACAAGCCATAATGCGACGATTCTCCTCGAAATGGAGAAGTAGTAAATTGCGAAAGGAACAAGCACGCTAAAGCCGATGACGGCGGTGATGGCATAGCGTTCCGAAAAAGCTCCAACAATGACTTTTCCAATCAATACGCCGACTACCGGTAACAACACAAATCCAACACCGGCGGCCAATTCATGTGAAACGAATGAACGACCTGGACCGGACCATTCTGTGAACCGGAATCTCAGAAGGAGCGCCGTCAGAATACAAACGAGCGCGAATGTTAACGCAGCGGGCCGGAATAATGAGTCGTAAAAATGAAAAATCTGGCTCCACACAGGTTTTGACCAAAAATGAGGAGCATATTCGATGGAAGCATTCATTAAGGGAAGGAAGAGAAGGAGAGGAGTGAGCGCCATAAAAATAGCGATCCAGACTCGATGGTCGAACTTCCGCATGAAAAAAGTCCTCACAAGCTCCCCTAATATGATTGGAAAAAACAGTAAGATTCCGTAATAGTGACTCATTAAGGCGGCGGCCAGACTTCCACAAAGCCCAAAGACAAACAACTTTCTGTTATTACCCTCAACTGCCCGCTGCCAGCAGAGAAAAGCCATAGCACTACAACCCAGCAAAAGACCGTAGGGGCGCGCTTCGTAGGAAAAATAGAGCGCGCTTGTTATCATCGGAAAAAGCATTGCAATCAATCCATGTATCGATGAAGTCCGGTGGGACACAATGCGATAGAGGGAAAGCGACATCACCAGAAATCCAATCATTTCCGGCAAGCGAACGGAGATCTCATTGGTGCCAAACAAAAGCAGGCAAAACTTCGTTATCATCACAAAAGTAGGAGGGATTTGGTCCGCTCCGGTGCTCAGCGACCACCAGAGATCCGTCCAGACCGGCAGTTTTGCAAAGTAGAGTGTAAAAAGTTCATCATTCCAAAAAACCTTGCGAAACGAAAGAGAAGAGACAATCAAAAGGTATAGCCCACTCAGAACAATCAAGACAAATGCTGTTTTCGTTTCTAAAAAATGAATTATCCGATCCGTGAACGCAGGAAGACCCTCTGCCGGCCTCCTGGAAAATTCCAGATCGTCCGTAATCACACCATTCTTGCCGTGCGGGGTATTCATTTTCAAATGGCCTGGGTTGTTTTCGCCATCTTTACGTTTTCAGAAGCGATCCTGAAAAGAATCCACAACAGCAGGAGTTGGGCGAAAAAAAGGAGTGACTGCAATAAATTCAGCGGGGCTTGCGCGAAAAAAAGATCGAACATTTCAGAGGAGTGGCTGCTAAAGAAAAGCGCAACCAGGGTCATCCCCATGAGAGTTTGATTCCTATTTAGAGCTTTCCTTTCATAAAGCCAATAAATCGCTATTACAAAGGAGGCAACAGTAAAGCCGTAAGTATGTTCCCACGCTGTCGGCGAAGATAATGTAATTGCACTAAGGGCAATCAACCATCCCCAAATACCAGTATTGGTCTCCGCCCGGCGTTTCCAGCGCCAGTACACAGCAGTGCCGAGTAAAACCAGAGTGCCGAGTAACGTTGTAACATGGACCAATGGACGATAGGGCGCGTAGTGGTACATATCGAAGGCCAGATTATTGCGCTGCACAACAAGCCGGTTGATCAAACCATTGATCGATTGATTCTTATAGTAGTATTCACCACGACGGCTTATTTCACGTGTCAATTTCATATAGTCACCGTACGAGGAAGCTCCAAGAACAAGGATCGATGAAAGAAAACCGATCATAAATACTGTAAGCAACGCGATGGCCAACGCTTTACGCTTTTCAAGTAACCCCCAAATCAGCATGAGGCCATATTGCGGTTTGATCAGGGCTGCCAGACCGAACAATATTCCTGCCGTGGAGTATTCCTTCCTGACTATGAAGAAAAGCGCGAAGAGGATAAGAGTGTTAATCCACACTTGAATTTGGCCCAAGCCATACGCCTTAACGTATGGATAAAACGTTCCTGCGAGCATTACGCAAGACAGCAAACGAAGGAGTCTGTCCCAAACGCTGTCATCAGCTTTGTTGCAAATCCTTTCAATCAACAACCATAAGGTGAGAAGTCCGGCCCAGAAGAAGACAGCATTGACCTTTCTGTCGAAAAAATCAAAGAAATGATCCCTGGACCAGTTCGCGAATGGAGCAAAGTACAACAACGCGCTCGGAGGGTACTGATATTTGTACCATACCCCAGTAATAGCCCCGTCTTGATTCTTAATCAGAATTTGTTGATAAATGGACTGGTCCGGCGAGCTCTTGTGTTCTTGAAGGGCTTTGTAGATTGGCATTGTGGAGTCCGACGCAGGTTGAAGTTGATGGGAAATAGGAGGAATTTCCAGCAGTCCTACAGTTGTGAAATACCAGGCGATGAAGAAATTCAAACTGGCGACAGTTGCGATGAAAATGGAGAAAGGTTTCGGGGCCCTTTTAAACACCATTAGTGCGAGTAATACACGAATCACTGACAAGGGTCAATAAGAGGTCGTTTCTCAGCGGTTGAGGGTGCGTCATTGTCGAACCAGTTTGTGAACTCGCAAAAATTTTTGTAACTCAGCTGCCACGATGGCGTGGGCAATTTCATTTGGATGCTGATCCACGTTTGAATAAACCACAAGTTCTTCATAGGAGTGTCTTTTAAACAGCGATTTCCCGACATCGAATAAAGGGACATCCGTTCCTTTCAGCTTTAACGAAATGAGGCTGGTCAGGTCATTCCACATCTCACCGGAATCCGTCTTGCCCTCATAATCAGAATCGATTCTAAACAGGACAACTGCGAGCCTGCCGCCAGATTCTCGAACCTTATTGTTCAGTTGAACGATCTCATCCACTGGCTGAGCTAAATCGGGTGTAGGACGGTCGGCGCGATGCTCCGGCATGTTGGCCCATGGAAGAACCAACCGGTCGATTCTTCCAGCAGGTTCAAACCCTGCCCATAGAGATTCTTCCCAGAACCGCGGAAGAATCAGCAGAACGATGTCCGGTTGGTACTTCGCAGCATAGAGTTGATAAAACATTCTGTTTTCTGATATTCCATATCCATGGATCCCGCAGTTGATAACGTCATAAGTCCCGTAAAAGCCGCTGCCATGCGTCGTCTGGTTCAATCTCTGTTCGAGTTTGAACGCGAATGTATCTTCTTCATATACACCTACTCCGAGCGTGAACGAGCCATCCAGAACTAAAATTCGTAACGTTCCATCAGGTTTAGGATTGACATAATCACGCCCGCGGCAGCCCTGCTGATTGAATCTGTAACTCACAAAATATCTTGGAGATGGAGTCTCTGGAGCAACAGGTCTGTTATCTGACAATCGAACCAAATTGACGGAAGATAAATCAATAGAAATATCGCTTCCACCCAAATCAAAATGGATGCGTGCATTTTTTTCGTTGTCAGTGGCAGTGAACTCGTGTTGAAACGCTCGCCACTCCGGTGTCAACTCGATCTTGTTGTACAGACCCAGTCCTGTCCACGGGGTATCGCCCCGCGCAAATCCCACAAAGGCGCTCCGAGGTTGATCAGTTCTTGCCCTGAAGGTAATCCTGTAACGTTCAGTCGAGTTTACCGGCAGGTGTTGCAAATTGAG
>JAKEFK010000048.1 GCA_022616075.1 bacterium | reverse complement strand
TCTGTGGCCCTCTTTAAAGGAGCAACTAAAAGCGCTGGAGGGAGTTCGTGAGGATGATGTTCGTCTTCAGGAAGTATTGAGACAGCGAAAGGAGGACTTTCGCGAACAAACCTCCCGCATCGCAAATCCTGGTCGAAGCTGGGCGGCCTGGGCTCGCACTTTGAGCTATGTCGCGCCGTTCAGTGTGGTTGCGGATCTCGGATGCGGGGAAGGATATTTAACGCTGGAAGTTGCGCGCTGGGCGCGAAAAGTGATTGCGATCGACAAATCCAAAACCATGCTGCAGCGGGCGAAACAGCTTGCGCACAAACATGGTGCGCGTAACATACGTTGGAAACAGGCCAGGATCGAGAAGTTGCCGCTGAAGAATCAAAGCGTGGATGTCGTTCTCATGGCGCAGGTTTTACATGCGTTGCAGGATCCATCGGTCGGTCTGGCGGAGGCGCATCGCATTTTGAAACCGGGCGGAAAGCTTCTACTGCAAGAGCTGCGAACTCATCAGGAGGAATGGGTGAAATCAAAATTGGGAGATGTGTGGCTTGGTTTTGAAGAGAAGGAGCTGCGCGTGTTTTTGAAGAACGCTCGCTTTGTGGGAATCCAGCTGGATACCGGATCCAGGAGACGAGGGGATCCGTTTACGGTGTTGATCGGATGTGGAGTGAAGAGGAAGAATGCCTGAATATACAGAACGTGGTAAACAGTTGTTGCAATTGATTCGCGAAAAGATTGTTGTGCTTGATGGCGGCATGGGAACGATGCTTCAATCGTACGACTTGAGCGCATCCGATTTTGGCGGGCCTGACTATGAAGGTTGCAACGAGAATTTGAATCTGACGCGTCCGGATGTGGTTCGCCAGATTCATGAGGCGTACTTTAGCGCCGGCAGCGACATGGTGGAGACGAACACGTTTGGATCAATGCCCACCGTTTTATCCGAATACAATCTTGCACACAAGTCGATTGAGCTCAGCTCGGCGGCAGCAAGAATCGCGCGGGAAGCGGCTGTAAAGTTCTCCAACCGCTTCGTTGCGGGATCGATGGGACCCACTACGAAAACAATCACGGTAACAGGCGGGATCACATTTCAACAACTGATCGATTCTTACCGCACACAGGCAACGGGTCTGCTGCAAGGCGGAGTGGATGCATTATTGCTGGAAACATCGCAGGATACGCGCAACGTTAAAGCGGGAATCATTGGAATCCATGAAGCGTATCGCGATACCGGCATCCGTGTGCCTTTGATGATTTCTGCCACGATTGAGCCGATGGGGACAATGCTTGCGGGACAAACCATCGATGCTTTCTACGCTTCGGTCGAGCATTCTGGAATGATCTCGGCCGGTTTGAATTGCGCGACCGGTCCGGAGTTCATGTCGGATCATTTGCGGACTCTGCATTCACTTGCGAAATGTTACATATCCTGTTATCCCAACGCCGGTTTGCCGGATGAAAACGGCCGCTATGGCGAAACGCCGCAAATGATTGCTTCCGCGCTCGAACGCTTTATTGAACAAGGATGGATCAACATAGTGGGCGGATGTTGTGGCACAAATCCAGCTTACATCCAGGAGATTGCGAAAGTGGCCCGCGCGGGACGGCCGCGCGTACCCGCCTCCTACAAAAAGACGCATATCACAGGTATTGATTACGTGGAATGCGAAGAGTCCAGCCGTCCTTTGATCGTAGGTGAACGAACGAATGAAGTGGGAAGCCGGAAGTTCAAGCGTTTGATTGAAGCAGAGAAGTATGAAGAAGCCGCAGAAGTCGGGCGCGCTCAAGTTCGAGCCGGCGCTCAGTTGATTGATGTCAATTTGCAAAACGCGGATCGCGACGAAGCGGAAGACGTCAAGGAATTTTATGAAAAGCTGATCCGCATGGTGAAAGTACCAGTGATGGTCGATACAACAAACACAGCAGCAATGGAAACCGCGCTCACGTATTGCCAGGGCAAATCGATCATCAACTCGATCAACTACGAAGATGGGCAGGAAAAGCTGGACAAAGTCGTGCCGCTTGCGAAGAAGTACGGCGCCGCGATCATTTTCGGATGCATCGATGAAGATAAGGAGCAAGCGCAGGCGATTACGGTGGAGCGCAAACTCGGAATCGCCAAACGCGCGCATCAGGATCTCACCACGAACTATGGTTTCCGCGAAGAAGACATCATCTGGGATCCACTCGTCTTTCCGTGCGGAACCGGCGACGTCAACTATGTCGGCTCCGCGCAACATACGATTCGCGCAGTGGCCGCTTTGAAACAACATTTTCCATTTACCCGCACTGTGCTGGGAATTTCGAATGTTTCGTTCGGACTCCCCGATGCAGGACGCGAAGTGTTGAACTCCGTGTTTTTGTACCACTGTACAAAGGCGGGTTTGGATTTTGCAATCATTTCTTCTGAAAAATTGATTCGCTACGCGAGCATTTCGGAAGAGGACAAACGTGTTTGCGACGATCTGCTGTTCAATCGTGGAGAGGATCCGGTTGCCGCTTTCGCGGCGCACTTCCGGGCGAAAAAGCAAGAGTCAAAACCTGTGGCTTCCACGCGAACGCTGGAAGAAAGACTCGCAAGTTACATCATCGAAGGTACAAAGGAAGGCCTCATTGATGATCTGAATGAGAAACTCGAAACGACAGTTCCACTCGATATCATCAATGGTCCGTTAATGAAGGGGATGGATGAGGTGGGGCGCCTGTTCAACAACAACGAATTGATTGTAGCGGAGGTGCTTCAAAGCGCGGAAGCTATGAAGGCGGCTGTGGCGCACCTGGAGCAATTCATGGAGAAATCGGAGAGCGCGAACAAAGGGAAGGTAATCCTTGCCACCGTCAAAGGGGATGTTCACGATATCGGCAAAAATCTGGTGGACATTATTTTTTCGAACAATGGATACAGTGTAATCAATCTGGGAATCAAAGTGCCTCCTGAAGTTTTGATTCAGGCGGTGCAAAAACACAAGCCGGATATGATCGGGCTATCCGGTTTGCTGGTGAAGTCGGCGCAACAAATGGTCACGACCGCTGAAGATTTGCGCAATGCGGGAATCACATTGCCGATTCTTGTGGGCGGCGCTGCGCTCACGCGAAAATTTACGCTGACGCGAATTTTGCCTGCGTATGCGGGCGCGGGCCATCCGATTGTTGCTTTCGCTCGCGATGCGATGAAAGGACTCGATCTTGCAAATGCCGTGATGAATCAACCGGAGACGGTATTGAAGCAAATTGAAGAAGAAGCGGTCTCACTAAGCGGCGCCGCTGGCGCCGGTGAAGCGATGTCCGGTGTTTTATTGCCTCCGGTGCGTTCCACACAGATTTCGGTGGCTGAACCCACCGTTCGTCCACCGGACCACGAGCGGCACGAAGCTCAGTTTCGACTTTCGGAGATCTGGCCCTACTTGAATCGCCAGATGCTTCTGTCCAAACATCTTGGATTGCGTGGATCTGTGGAGAGGTTGGCGGAAGAACAGGATCCAAAGTACCTGGAACTGAATGCATTTGTTGGTGATGTGATGAAACGGGCTGAAGAGGGATGGCTTCGGTGTCGCGGTGTCTATCAGTATTTTGGCGCGAATTCGGAAGGGAACAGGCTGTTGTTGTTTGATGAAACGGGAAAGGAAGTCGGATACTGGGATTTTCCACGGCAGCAAAAAGAGGATGGACTCTCTCTTGCGGATTTTGTAAAACCACTTGCAACCGGGGAGCGCGATTCCGTTGCGATTTTTGTTACCACGTGCGGTGAAGGTGTGCGGGAACGCGCAAATGATTTGAAGGACCGCGGTGAGTATCTGCTTTCTCATACGCTTCAAGCTCTTGCAGTGGAAGGCGCGGAAGCTGCCGCAGAAAGATTGCACCGGAAAATTCGTGAAGGCTGGAATCTGTTCGATTCACCGGAGCTCACGATGCAAGACAGATTGAAAGCGAAATATCAGGGAATTCGTGTGAGCTTTGGCTATCCTGCGTGCCCGAACCTTGCGGATCAGCAATTGCTCTTTCGTTTACTGCAACCGGAATCGATCGGCGTGGGGTTAACAGATGGGTTCATGATGGATCCCGAAGCAAGCGTCAGTGCCCTGGTGTTTCACCATTCGCAAGCGCGGTACTTCAGTATCTAAACAAAGTAGCACAGCCGTCCCGGCTGTGTCCACAGGCGAGACGCCTGTGCTACTTTGATTACACAGTCTCTAATATTTTGCCGCAGATTTCTTTCAGGATTTTGGAGCATGCGACAGCCGTGATTTCGGATACATCGCGCAGCGGATTGAGCTCCACTATATCTGCGCCAACAACTTTTCCTTTCATCGATTGGATGATGCGCACAACCTGACGCGTCGACAGACCGCCACCTTCCGGATGCGATACGCCGGGAGCAAAGGCCGGATCGAGGCCGTCAACATCTACGGAAATGTAAACAGGGGTGTCGAAAGAGAAGACCTGTTCTTCTTTGAAGTTCCGCATTTCGATCATTTCCACACCGTACTTTGCAACTTGCTCCCGCTGGTGCTGGTTCGCGCAGCGAATTCCAAGCTGCACAAGACGCTCAGCAAGTTTGTTTTCCATAACGCGCGCGAAAGGAGAAGCATGCGAATAAGGATTCCCTTCGAAATCATGATAAAGGTCAGGGTGCGCATCGAAATGCAAAATGCTCAACCGCGGATATTTTTGATGAAATGCTTTCACTATGGGAAACGTGACGGAATGATCACCACCCAAACTGATGACCGGTTCGTTTCTTTCCAGCAATGATAAGACTCGTGCTTCGATCGATTGAAAAACTTCCGCTTGCATTCCTTCGATGTCCCCCGCGTCATCCATTCGGTCAGTGAGGTCGAAGTTATTTTCGGTCCACATGTTGGAAGAATCGGAATAGAAACTTTTACGAATCGCGGGTGGAGCGAGCGCCGCTCCGCGCAGAAAGGAAGAGTAATCGTCAAAAGGGATGCCGAGTAGTGCGATTTTCATACGGTTCAGGATATCATCAGTAGCTTATGAAACTCGAAGATATTCGTAAATATTGTTTATCTTTGCCGCACACAACAGAAAACGTTCAGTGGGGGAATGATCTCGTTTTCAAAGTTGCAGGGAAGATGTTCACTGTGTGCGATCTGGAAGGCTCTAAGCTGAGTTTTAAAACCACGCCGGATGAATTCCAGGAACTCATTCTGGTGGATGGTATCGCTCCTGCGGAATATGTTGCTAGATATCACTGGGTGACTGTTCACAAGGCTTCGGCGCTTCGTAATTCGGAACTCAAACGTCTGATCAACGATTCGTATCAGATGGTAGTCGATAAGCTGCCGAAAAAAGTGCGGGAGAAATTAACAAAGTAGTGCGGGTGTCTCGCCTGCAACTCTTTGCGCAGACGGGGACGTCCGCGCTACTTAGCTCATCCCTTGACAACGCCAATTGGGCGGAGGCGTGCAACTTTTTTGCTGATCCCTGCTTCGTGCATCACTTCGACAACCGCGTGAACATCTTTGTATGCCTCGGGCATTTCCTCCGCAACGGTGCGCATCCCTGTGGCCATTACGGAAATCCCTTTCCGTTTCATCTCATTGATGATGTTGCGCCCGCGCGCAGTATTCATGGCTTGCTTGCGACTCATCACGCGGCCCGCTCCGTGACAGGAGCTTCCGAATGTTTGAGACATCGCTTCGGACGTCCCGACCAAAACGTAAGACGCGTTTGCCATATCACCCGGGATCAACACGGGTTGTCCAATTTGCCGGTACACTTCCGGAAGCTGTGGATGCATGGGAGGGAAACTGCGTGTGGCTCCTTTGCGGTGAACGCACAGTTGTTTTTCCTTTCCATTTACTTTGTGATTTTCGAATTTCGCAACGTTGTGACAAACATCGTAAACAAGCTGCCATCCCAGCTCACCCGGCGAAATGCGCAACGTTTCTATGATTGCCTGTTCGGCAAGATGCATCATCGTCTGGCGGTTTGCCCAAGCAAAATTGGCGGCCGCTGCCATTGCCGCCAGGTAACCTTCTCCTTCAGGCGATTCGAGGGGAGCACATGCAAGCTGCCTGTCCGGAAGTTGAATATTGTACTTCTTCATTGTCGTTTGCATTGTGCGCAAATAATCCTGACAAACTTGATGACCAAACCCGCGCGACCCGCTGTGGATAAAAATGCAAAGATTGTCTTCTTCGAGTCCAAACAAGTCTGCTACATCCGGCTCAAAGATTTCATCAACGATATCCAATTCCAGAAAATGATTTCCAGAACCGAGACTCCCCAACTGCTGAGAACCCCTTGACATGGCTTCATCCGAAACCGCATCGGGATCTGCATTTTTCAGACATCCATACTCTTCCGTGCGATCCAGATGATCACGCGATCCCATTCCCTGTTCGACAACCCATCTTGCTCCTTTTCTCATTACGTTTCGAAGATCTTCCTTTGACAACTTCTGAATCGCGCCTGTTGAGCCAACGCCGGAAGGGACGCGGTAAAAAAGATTTCGAACAAGGTCATGAAGTTTTCCTTCCAGATCTTTTTCTTTGATACTCGTTCGTGCCAATCGAACGCCACAGTTGATGTCGTAACCGACACCTCCGGGAGAAATGACGCCTCCGTCTGCGGGATCCGTTGCGCACACTCCACCGATCGGGAAGCCGTAACCCTGATGTATATCCGGCATCGCAATGGAGTACTTGACGATTCCGGGCAGGTGCGCAACGTTTTGCACCTGTTTGATCGAATCATCTTTGACGATGGCATCGATTAACTGCTTGCTTGCGTAAATACGGCCGGGCACACGCATCCCGCCGGTGCGCGGTATCTCCCAAAGGTAATCGTTGATCTTGTTAATCTGCATTTTTTTACCGCAGAGGACGCTGAGAGCGCGGAGATACAAAAAAGTTCTTTCATTTTTTTTCTGCGGTCTCCGCGTTCTCTGCGGTTAATTCTAGTTCTCGGACGAGGCGAAAGCCATAATCGGCGTAGCGGTAGTCGGGAGGGATGGAGCTGCGCGCGGCGCATCTCGTGATCTTGCAATGATGACGCCAGGAACCACCGCGTGAGGAGCGTCTGCTTCCGGAGAGCGGTCCTTTCGGATTTTCAGCCGGCGAATTTCTGTAGTAGAGCGGATCATACCAATCCGAACACCATTCATGCACATTTATTCCCATGTCGTGAATGCCAAAGGCATTTGGTTCGAAACACCCAACCGGTTCCGGTCCATCTTCAAAGCGTGTATGGAGTTCAGGCCATTCATTCCAATTGCGCGTGCCCCAGGGATAAACATTTTCTGCAAGACCGGACCTTGCCGCATACTCCCATTCCGCTTCTGTCGGCAATCGATAGAGATGCCCTGTTGCTGAAGAGAGCCACTCACAATACTTGACGGCATCGAACCAGCTGACATGCGTGGCTGGTTGCAGGGGATCGTTGAAGGAGTGGTCCGGGAAACCATGATTTGTTGTGTCCAGGAATGCGCGAAACTCGCGATTCGTTACCGTGAATTTGCCAATATAGAAGCCATCTACGAATACAGGGTGGGCAGGCTTTTCATCTTCGTTGCCGGAGTCATCCCCCATAAAAAAAGAACCACCGGGAACATGTAGGAGATCAAGTTGCATAAACGAAGTAGCGCGGACGTCTCGTCTGCGCTCGCCGCAGGCGGGACGCCCGCGCTACACTTTCTTCAGAACGATCGCGCTGTTTTTGGAACCGAAGGCTATCGTGTTGCATAACGCTGTTTGCACCGTTGACTTACGTGAAGTGTTCGGCACGTAGTCCAGATCGCAGGCAGGGTCCGGATTGTCCAGATTGATGGTTGGATGGATCACTCCTGAATCGATTGCCATACACGTAGCGATGATTCCTGCCGCACCGCAGGCTCCCTGCGGGTGTCCGATCATCGATTTTGTGGAGCTCGCGGGGATCCGGCGGGAACGGCCGTCAAATACATTCTTCACTGCGAGCGTTTCCAACTCGTCATTGATTTTCGTGGCCGTTCCATGCAGGTTAATGTACTCGACTTCCTGCGGCGTTAATCCCGCGGACTCGACCGCAATCTTGATGGCGCGCGCCGATTCCGCGCCTCCAGGCATGATTTGCACTTTATGATACGCGTCGCACGTGGATCCATATCCGGCAACTTCCGCATAGATTTTCGCATTTCGTGCCACAGCGTTTTCGAGCGTTTCCAGGATTAGAATCCAGGAACCTTCCGAAAGCACAAATCCATCGCGATCCACATTAAATGGCCGTGAGGCTCTTTGCGGATCATGATTCCACTTGGTTGTGGTCGTTCCCATTTGCACGAATGCCGTAAGAATCGCTGGTGTGATGCATGCCTCGGCTCCACCGGTCACCGCATACCTGATGGTTCCGCTTTGCACCATGGAAGTTGCGTAGCCAATGGCATCCGTGGAGCTCGTGCAACCGGTCGAGATGACATGGCTCGGCCCGCGAAACCCGAAATGAATGCTGACTTCGCTGGACACCATTCCCACGAACGAAGATACGATGGCAAACGGGCTGATTCGCGCTTGTGAGGAAAAAAACTTTTCGTATTCCTGTTCGCCGAAATCCAATCCCCCGGCGCCGGTTCCTATAATGACTCCGATCTCCTGTCGCTGGAGCTCGGTAAGACTCGTGTAGGGAATTTCCGCATCTTGCAGGGCTTCTTCTGCGGCCAGGACCGCCATCGGAACAATGCGCGAAACCCTTTTGCGCTCTTTATGAGGAATGCATTCGTAGGATAGATTCTTCACTTCGCCTGCTATTTTGCACGCTAGCTTATCTGTGGGAAAAAGACTGATTTCCCCTATCCCACTCTCGCCTTTTTGCAAGGCCTGCCAGTATTCATTCTTGTTGGAACCGTTTGGGCTGAGCGAACCTAGACCTGTAATGACCACACGTGGCTTTACCATATAGCAACTCTACAAGCGAATTTCGGGCCGCTTCACCTATAATCTATTCCTGAAAGATCCTTCCTTCAACCTGACAGCGCAACGGCCCCTTTTCCAGACTACGTATCAGGACCTCGTTCAGATTGCCGCCTTTTACCACCTTATCTTTCGGTAATTGATAACCATCGATAAAACCACGATTCAGTAAGAACTCGATGGTAGCCATCGTGTAAACTTTGGCGAGATCCAGGGGCGCTTCGCCAATGGTAACTTTTGTTACTCGTTGCCCTACCGGCATGTCCGGATCAAATGTGAATTTCATTCCGGATACCTGCGGGAATCTCCCATCTTTTTCTCCAATCATGCTCACACCATTTTCGAGAGCTTCGAGCAATTGTCTGCCGGTAATTTCAAGCGAGCGGAGCTCATTTTCGAAAAGCATCACTGTGTATACATCATTGAGCGTGAGTGGTCCTTGTGGAATGACCCGGTCTCCACGAAAAGCTCCGCCATTTATGAGTGCAATGTCGGACTTCATTTCACCGCGCATGACGTCTGCGAGATAGTTGCCAAAATTGCTTTCTTTTTCACGAACCGTATCTTCGCGGACATCCAACGGGACTTCCGTCGTTCCAACGACTTTTTGAAACGGTTGCATTTGCTCAAGGTAGGGCGCAAGCGCGGCTGTTACTGCCGGACTGGGCTTTGTGACCCTGGGATTCACATCGATCCGCTTCCAATTCTTCTGGATAACCCATCCATCCGTTGTGCGAATTCCTTTGATTCCGATCATTCCCAGCGCTGTGGCGTTCGCGCCTGCCTTTGTGATCAGTGTTTTGCCAACGACTTCTACCAGCGGCTCATGATCGTGTCCGCCCACTATGAAATCAATATCCGGATTTAATTCCGCAAGACGCCTGTCGTCTTTGATACGCAAATGAGTCAACGCAATGATCAAATCTACTTTCTGACTTTTCAAGCGCGGGATCATTTTTTCCGTTATTTCGAACGGATCTTCAAACTGAATGGGTTCTTTGCCGCAACCCTCCACAGGTTCGAGTGGAACCGTTAAAGCGAAGATGCCGACCCGCATGCCGGCAATTTTTATGATGCGATAGGGCCTGATCTTGGAGGCAAGGTGATTCATCTCATCCGGGAATTTGACGTTCGATGAAAGCCACTGGAAATTGGATTGGTTGATCCTTTCTCCCAGAACCTGGCAACCGAAATCGAATTCATGATTCCCGAAGGTCGCAAAATCAGTGTGCATGGCATTCATGGCATCCACCATCTGTTTGCCTTTTTGTTTGAACCTGATAGACAAAAGGGAAGGAGAAAGGAAATCACCGGCATGCATCACGACCACAGGTCCTGCTTTTCGGAAGTCGGCAATCATGGTGCCGGCATATTCCAGCCCGCCGCGGAGCTCAGATTTGTGATCCACGATGGTCGGCACAGGAAAGACTTCGTACACATCATTCAGTTGAATGATGGTGAAGGTCTTCGCTTTGGCCGCCTCTCCTGCGGAGGCATACAAGAGGAGACAAAGAATAAGCGAATGTAAAATCTTCGACTTCATTTTTCAGTCATTTTTATTTGCTCGACGAAGATCGTTGAAACGGAAAAAGTATAATACCATTACTCTTGGCACTCGCCTGGTCTGATCGTTAGATTTCCTTGTTTCAGGAACGTAAAATCTCATGGATACAGATGTTCTCATTCTGGGGGCCGGTCCGGCGGGCGCAGCGCTTTCCTTGCTCATGGCGCGCAAAGGGTATTCCGTGGAAATCCTGGACGCCGCTTATTTCCCGCGCCCGAAAATCTGCGGTGAATTCTTGAATCCTCAGGCCGTGCAATGGCTGAGAGAAAATGAGTTGCTTGCTCCCGTCGAAGCATTGAATCCTTTCCCGATACGGGGAATGAGGATCACCGATCACAATGGGGACACATTTAAAGGGACTTATCAAACTGGCACCGGGTACGCGATTCAGAGAAAGGATTTTGACGCTTTGCTGATCTCGATTTTAAAAAGGGAAGGGATTCAGTTGCACGAAGGATTTCGAGCATCTCAGCTCATGTTTGATCAGGATCGTGTTGCGGGAGTGTTGGGGGAGGACTCAGACGGGAATGTTTGTGAAAAAAGAGCGCGAGTCATCGTGGGAGCGGATGGACGGAACAATTTGATCGGCCGCACTTTTGGTTGGATGAAAACGATTCGCTTTCTCCGCAAATACGCCTTTCTCAGCTATTTTGATGACGTGGATGGATTGCAAAACTACGGGGAGATTCATCTGGTCAAGGATGGTTATGTTGGAGTTGCGCCACTCAGCGATCGCCTTGCAAATGTGGCGCTTGTGGTGGACGAAAAAGTCTGCCCGAATGGAAACAGCGATCTTAAGGCATATCTATTAAGTTATCTAGAACAGACGGAGTTGAAGAAGCGTTTGAATAAAACGGAACCGCTTGTTCCGGTCATTACTGCAGGGCCGCTGGCGTTCAAGTTGAAGCGCATCAGCGGAAACGGAACAATCCTGGTGGGTGACACCTGCGGATTTATTGATCCCTTCACCGGAGAGGGAATCAATTACGCTTTCCTTAGCGCTTCGGTTGCAACCGAGGTTCTGGATGAATGTTTCCGGAAGAATCGTTTTGATAATTCTTCTTTGATGGTCTACGATAAAAAGAGACACCAGATCCTGGGAAGGAAGTTCCAGATGGCACATTTACTTCAGAGAGCCATTCATTCTCCATTCTTCTCCGATTTTCTTGTGCGGCGTTTTGCCAGAAAACAAGCACTTGCCGATAGGATGGTCAGCGCTGTCGGAAGCGCCATTCCCGTTCAGGAAGTCTGGAACTTTGGTTTCCTTCTGAAGGTGGCTCTGGGAGGCTAATGGTGAAAATTCTTTTGGTTTCTATGCCGGATACGGCAAGTTGTTTTGACAGAGTTATGAAGATGCCGAATCTCGGACTTTGTTCCGTTGCAGGCTCGCTTCCTCCCGATGTTGATGTAAAAATAATTGATTTCACTTTGCAAAATAAACGCATTGGACGCCAGCTGGAAAAACTGATTCATGAGTACGAGCCGGATTTGATCGGTTTGAGCGCGATGAGTTTTCAGTTTCAAACGGCGATGGCGCTCGCGAAAATTATCCGCCGGGTCGCGCCTTTAACGAGAATAGCGGTTGGAGGCTATCATCCCACACTACTCTATCGGGAAATATCAGAGTCACCGGACGGATTGCTCCTCGATTTTATCGTGCGCGCCGAAGGGGAGCCTGTATTCCGGGACCTTGTAAATCGCTTGAAACGAGGAGAAGAAGACTTCTCAGAAATCGCTGGACTTTCTTTTCGAAAAAAGGATGGAGAGTGGATCCACAACGTGGAAGCTCCACTCGTGGATGTTCGAAAATTGCCGCTCCCGAATCGCGAAGTCCGGATTTTGAAAAACTTCCATTACTTAAAACGCTCGTTTGATTGCTCCGAAACCACTCGGGGATGCACTTTTCCGTGCACTTTTTGCAGCATCACGCGTATGTACGGAAAAACTTTCCGCGAGTTTCCAATTGAAAGGATCATTGAAGATCTGACAATACTAAAAAAGAAAGGAACGTGGGGAGTATTTTTTGTCGATGACAATATGACTCTGAACGTTACCCGGATGAAAATTCTGTGCGAGGAAATTATTCGTCACAATCTCAACACGATCGATTATTTGACTCAAGCAACTGTGATTGGAATTGCTTCCGATCCGGAGCTCGCCAAACTGATGGGACGCGCCGGATTTAAATTTGTGTTTCTTGGAATTGAAAGCGGGAACAAGAGGAATCTGGAGTTGTTTAAGAAGAGCCACATCTGTGCGAAGACAAGACAGGCAGTGGAGTATCTGCAAAACAATAACATCATTGTTCTCGGGGGATTCATTGTTGCAAATCCAGCGGACGGGAAGGAAGATGTGAAAGCCGTTTTCGACTATTGTCTGGAGATTGGTGTGGATCATCCGATCATACAGACTCTGACTCCTTATCCGAAGACACCGATGAGGGAGGAATTGCTCAAGGCGGGGCTGGTCGTAAACAAGGACAATTTCAAGAGATACAACGGTTTCATCGCAAATGTTCGCACCGAGAAGCTCAGCATCGAAGAAATCAATCGGTTGATGGTCGTGGAGGGCGCCAAACTCTACTGGCATCCGAAGTATCTTTCGCGCAGCCGTTTCTGGCGATATCACGGTGTGGGAAGCATCGGTTTGTTGTATAACAATTATCTGTTCATTAAGAGTGGCTTGAAGGGGGACCTTTTCTTGTCGAGCCACACCCTGTAGTTCTTAACCGCCAAAGAATCGTAGTGGCAGAGCATTTGCCGTCGAGTTCGGATGGCTATTCTATTTCAAGTTGAAGCTAATAAGTGCAACAATAGATGCAAAGGAGCGGCAAATGCTCTGCAACTACTACTAACCGCCAAGGCGCCAAGAACGCCAAGATGCTTTACGTATATTTCTTAGTATTCAATACGCTTGAAATGCTTGTTGAATCCTGGATTTCGGCGCGCAATTCAAGGGTACTTCTGCAAAAGGGCGCCGTGGAGATCGCGGCATTTCTGTTACCTGTCATGGCAAGTCTGTATGGCGTCATGTACATTGGCGGTCTTGCGGAACATCTTCTTTTTCAGAGAGAAATTTCGCTCGCATGGGCGTCATCGTTTGGGATTCTCTTTTGTCTTGCAAAGGTCTTGAAATTCTGGGCAGTTAGGAGCCTGGGTTCTTTTTGGACGATGCGCGTTCTGATCTTGCCTGAATCGAGGGTCGTAACAGGTGGACCATACAGGTGGATTCGGCATCCAAACTACGTCGCTGTATTGATGGAAATTGCCGCCACAACCCTGATCGGAAAGTGCTTTTACACCTGTGGGATTGTCATATTTCTGTTTTCTGTTACGCTTGTTTTCCGTATCCACTATGAAGAACGGGCCTTAAGGGAGTACACTGACTACAGCGATCAAATGGGGGTCCGCCATCGTTTCTTGCCCTGAAGGGGACTGAAATGAGAAAACTGGTCTGCATCCTTTTACTCGTTTCTGCTTCCTTTGCATCAGCCCAGATCCAGAATTACAAAATTACGCCTGAGCAGAGCGCTCTCACTTTTGATGTGAGCGCGCAGATGCATCAGGTTCATGGCATCTCAAGAGACTTCAGCGGAACAATCAGCGGCGATCCGAAAGACGTAACAACTGCAAAGATAACGATCCGGTTAGATCCGAAGAACTTTGATACGGACAATCAGAAACGGGACAAAGTGATGCGGGAAAAATCACTCGAAATCGAAAAATTCCCGTTCATTGAATTTGAATCTACTGCAATTGAAGCCGTGAACAAAGGATTGAGTCCGAATCAAGCATCCGAGGTAATAGTGAAAGGCGTACTAAAACTGCACGGTGTTGAGAAGCAAGTCAGCATTCCGGTGCGTGTCCTGTGGGACGAAACTCAGTTAGTAGCCGATGGATCCATGGATCTGAAACTGGATGATTATACGATCTTCCGTCCGAAGGTGTTGTTTTTCCGTTTGAAGAATGATGTGAAAGTCCGCTTCCGTATTTCAGCTGAAAGGATACTTGAATAAACGCAAAGACGCCAAGGCGCCGAGAACGCCAAGGATAGGAATTTTATTGAAATCTTGTGGCGCCTTGGCGTCTTGGCGGTTTAACTCTTAACCTTATCTGCTTCCAGCGCGTTGAGCATGCTGCCGACGCGTTGCGCCATCACTTTAAAGATGCCGTGACAGATCGCCGGATAATCCTCCAGAATGTCCCACAAAGTTTCGCGGTCCAGTTTCAGACAATGCGATTTTTCCGTTGCAACTGCTGAAAAGAGGCGCGGTTGATTCCCCAGAACAGAGAGCGTGCCAAAACTTTCTCCTTCTTTGATCAGCGTCGCCTGGCCGGAACCTCTGCGGAGTTCCACGGCTCCTTCAAACAGAATAAAAATTTCTTGCGCGAGGTCACCTTCGGAAAAAATCACCTCGTTGGGAATGAATTGCTGTTCGGTGCATTGATTGGCAAGCAGTAGTAATTCATTGGGTCCGAGTTCAGAAAAAATATCCACCTTGCCCAGACGGTCCAGTTTCTGGATCGTGGAAAGCTTACGTTGAATTGAGCTATCGCCAATCATGCTTTTGTACCTCCATCTTAATGTTTCTTCGACCAGCGACTGGTTCTGAAAAATCTTCAAGGTGTTCTCAATATCCGGCTGCCAATCCTGCAGCTCTTCTATGCTGAGATCCTCAACCAGCGCGGCCGCAGGAAGCTGATCCTGAGCTCCCAGATAGCCCAGTAAGACCGCTCTTCGAGTTGCAGAGTCGCTTTTGTTCCGGAATCTCGCGGTTCCTTCAAGCAATGCCAGAATTCTGGATCGATGATCCGGACGCAGCACAGTATCGAGCCATTCCAATGCTGCATCGGCTCTACGTTTATCGCCGCCTGTCAGCGCGCGATAAGCGCTGTAAATGCTTTTCGGTTCATACAGTAGCGCCAGCGCGCGAAAAATTCGTTCGCGGGCCCACAGTTGTCTTTGGTGCAGTACGCGTTCGATTACGCTACCCGGATGCGGCACAAAGAATCTGATCCGTTCGAACTCCACTTCCAGCGCCGTGATCTCCTGTTCCACAAGGGAGTCAAGATTTTGCTCAAGGATGGGAAGGCGCTGGCGCTTGCGAAGCTTGTTGAGCGCCTTGATTGCGACAAATCGAAGCACAAGATTTGAGCCGAGGGCATGTTTCATCAGGAAGTCCGCGATGGTAGGTGCTTCAATATCTGATAAAATCACCAGAGCCTGCTTTCTTCTTTCAATGGACTCCGATGAATCGTTCACGATTCGTTCCATGTGTGGAAGGACCGCATTGCCATACGCGCCAAGGGTCTGGCGAACTTCTGCGCGCAGTGATGGATTGCCGACCAGTTCGAGCAGCGCGGGAATCAAACTCGCTCGTTTCAGATGACTCACACTGCGTAAAGCGATCTTTTGCACTTCCACTGCCGGATCTTGTAAGAGCCGGATACAAAGCTGATCTGTGGTGACGGAAGGTTTCAAATGTTCCAGAATTCGCGCAACTTCGAGGCGCACCTCGGGTCGCGCTTCTTCCGCCGAATCGCTCATGATCTCTTCCAATTTCTTGTACGCGGCTTCTTTCGCCGGCTCCAAATCCAGATTCAAAGAACAGGCGCAGGCAGCCGCTTGAACGGTGGGATCCGGATCCATCAACAAATGAGCGAGTTTCGCAAGTGGATCAATCGAAGATTTGAAACACAAATATCGTATTGCTTCAACCCTTACGCGGGCGTCCGGATCACTCACCATCTGCTCCACTTTGTTGGATAAATCTTCATTCTGCTTGAAAAGTAATTGCAGCGACATCAAACGAACTTCGGCATCTTTATGGTCCAGCAAAGGTTCGAGATAAGGTTTCATTTTTCGACCAGGCATTGTGGAGAGGAGCTGCAGAAGATCGATGAGTGTCTCGCGATTGGAGTTTTTCAAAAGCTCCGGCATGAGATTGTAAAAGTCGGTGGTGAAGAACGTCGTTTTTACACTGGAAAAAGTCACTTCTTTTTTCTGAATTGCATTTGTCAGGGCTTTCGGATACTCGCGTCCCAGGAAGAAAGTGCAAACAATGGCAACCGCCAGCAGGCCAATGCTGATGAAAGCTACGACTGGAAGAGGTACCTCTGCAATGGAAAACAACAAAACCAGCAATACCGCCCCGATTCCTTCCGCCGTTCTCACTCCTACTGTATCGATCAATGATTTCAACCGGACTTTAACATCGTCCGGTATCGCCATATAAAGGACTTCCAGAGAAGACCGATCCACGGAATGTTTGAACAGTTGTTCAGAGCCTTTCAAAAAAACCGCCGATGCGAGAGAACCCGCCATCAGTATCCAGGCGTTTCCGAAAGCCATTCCCAACGGCAAGATTGCAAGCGCAGCAGAGACTCCAACACGACTCATCAGAATCGGAGTGATAAAAAGTTGGAACAGGAATGTTCCTAATCCAACGTACGCATAGAATGAACCGAAAAACTCAGCCAGTTTATCGGCTGTAAACATTTCTCTTTGCGCTATGACCTTGAATTGAAAATCTGCAAATGTTGTGACAACAGTTCCGATTCCAACTACCAGTAAAACCAGAACGACGAAACGTCGTTGAATCTTGGGACTTTCCGCTTCGGCTGTTGAAACGGGTAGGCCTGTGCCGAGAATGGAAAGCGCTTGCACGGCAAAATGGCCGAGAAGAATGAGTATCGTTGCGGCAGGCAGGAGAGTAGAAACGCTGGAAGCTTTAACGACCCAGGTTGCAAAGAATCCACCCGCTGCGGCACCTAAAATTCCTCCCGATCCGATCATCCCAAGATCACGTTTGGCTTGCCGCGTGAGTAATTGTTGAGTGATCACGGACCAGCTTTGAACCGGGGCAAGCGCTCCGAAAACACCTGTCCATACATAGAGAATTGGAGTTGCGGGAGCCCAGCGTGCTTTGATCCCGGCCCATAAAATCAATGAGCCTACTGCAAATACCTTCAGACTCAATTCAACGGCTGGACCGAGCGATAGTTTTCTGTACAACCGGATATACGTTGCAGCTACGACTGCGGTTACCAAAGTTGTGATCGCCATGAACCAGGGAAGCGCGTTTGCGGAGTAATCACTCAAGATCAAACCGTCTCTGGCGGTTTTTAAAATGATGAAGGCGGCAGTGACTGCAAAAAGCAATCCTGCGCAGAGAAGTGTTGTCTTGTGTAGTCCTTCTGGGACTCCAAATCGCTCCCGCCAGTCCATCTTGAATGATTATAATGGACCGAAGGCGTCTGCGCTGCTATGGAGCGCAGGCTGAGGTTGTTGAAAAATCCAGATCGCGGGCGGTCCTCTAGTGGGAGCGCGGGCATCTTGCCCGCAAAATGCTTGTCGAGCAAACACGTTTTTGCGGACTGGAAGTCCGCGCTCCAATTGATTTTTCAACAACCTCGGCTTCCAGCCTCCATTACGGGCCGCAGGCTTTTAGCCTGCTTCTTAATATAATTACTGTGATGATTTATCGTTTCTCGATTCTATTCTTGTTTCTCCTCGTAAGTCCTTCTTTCGCTTCCACCGTTCTTCTTTCTCCGGAACTGGAAACGTTTCGCAACCAGGGTGTCGATGCATTGTTCAATATGGACTACGACGGCGCGCGGTCTGGTTTTCAGAAAATGATTGATCTGGACCCGCAGCATCCCGCAGGACATGTTTACATGGCGAACACAATCTGGCTGGGCCATCTTGCGCAGTTGCGGCGGTTGCAGACGAATATCTACAACCGTGGCAATTCCTTTTTTAGCAAAACTGAGGATGCAGTCGATCCAAAGATTGACAAGGCGTTTCGGCAGGAAGTCGATAAAGGTATTTCACTTTGCGAAAACCGGTTAGAAACGCGAAGGAAAGATATTCCTTCTCTTTATTTTCTTGGTGTTGCGAAGAACATTGTTGCCGGCTATGAGGCAACAGTGAAAAGGAGCTTTTTGCCGGCGCTCAGGAACGGTTCCAAGGGAGTGGGACTTCACAGGGAAATTATGGAAAAGGACCCGACATGCATCGATGCCCAGTTATCTGTTGGAATGTACAACTACGTAGTGGGCAGTTTGCCTCTGGCGGTCAAGGTGCTGGCTTTTATAGGTGGTGTTCGCGGTTCCAAGAAGGATGGGATTGCCATGCTGGAAAAAGTTGCGAAAGAGGGAAACTACGCGAAGGATGAGGGCAAAGTGCTTTTGGTGATGTTGTATAACCGGGAGAAACGGATTGCAGACGCTCTGAAAACTTTGGATCAACTGGTTCAACGTTATTCAAAGAATTCACTGTTTCGTTTGGAAAGGGCAATGACTTTAGGTCAGTTGCGAAAGTTTTCCGAAAGCGCGCATGAATTTGATCTGCTGCTTCAGGATCCCGATTCGAGTTCGTACATTCCGGATCTAATTCACTATCAGTATGGAACCATGCTTTCGGATGCGGACCGCTGGCAAGATTCGTATGAGCAGTTTGTGGCAGCATACAACTCAAAGAAAGCGCCTCCTGCTCTCGCAACGCTTGCGCACTTAAATGCGGGAAAATCCATGGATGCGCTTGCCAAGCGGGATGAGGCACGACTCGAGTACCAAACTGTTCTAAAAAGAAAAGATGTTTTTGATTCCCATGACATGGCGAAGAAGTTTCTCAAAAAGCCTTATTCCCCATTGCGCGACAGATAACATGAAGCAAGTCATAATTATCTGCTGGAGTACTTCGACTCGGAAGGTAACTTTCATTTCGTAGACTGGAGCCCAGAAGACGGAAGAATTGCTAGATCACGAGATTTGATGAAAGAAACAATGATGGAGCGCTAAATTACACCTCGATCATTCTGGATGCTTACAAAGATGGCTATCGAAGCCGTTCGAGCGGAGAACACCTGCGTTTCGAATGTTGATAGTTCCAGCCGACTAATGGTCCTGATTCGTTAACAAGAGTTGATGATTAAAGGGATCCTCTTCGATTTATTTGAGACACTGATCAGTGAATACGGCCAGAATCCAACACCTGCTTCGTCTCTTGGTTTCGATCTCGGTGTAGATTCCGCTGCGTTCCGCGCTGAATGGAAAGTGCGTCGCTCGAACGTTCTACTTGGGCAGATTTCGTTTTCGCGCGCACTTGCTGAGATTGCAACAACTCTGAAACATCCTGCCGAAAATTCTCTACTGGACCGAATCCGTAATGCAAGGATTCGAGAGAAGGCACAGTCTTTTAGCGAAATCCAACCTCAAGTACTGGCATTGCTGCGCGAGCTTCGAAGTCGCGGCATCCGGATGTGTGTTGTCAGTAACTGTTTCGCTGAAGATGTAACGGCATGGCACACAAGTTCGCTCGCGTCTGAGTTTGACGCCACTGCTTTCTCTTTTGAAGTTCATCTGGCAAAGCCAGGTCCGGAGATATATGCAGAGGCCTGCCGTCGGCTTGCTGTCGAACAAGATGCTACTCTATTCATAAGCGATGGGATGCAGGAACTTGTTGGCGCGGAAGAAGCGGGAATTCGGGCTTTCCAGGCACTCTGGTTTCTCAAACGATGGCCAAACTTTAGCAGAGACAGTCTCTACAGCCGCGCTCTCGAAAATATCGATGATATTTTAAATCTCATCTAATCGTATTAGGAAACGGAGGCTCACAATGAAAATTATGGTTGCATTCGTTTTTGTCTGTTTCTGCTACGCAGCGTCAGGAGAGGTTCCCGAACCCATCATTGACATGCATCTGCATGCATCCCCGGCGGATGGAAATGGTCCGCCGCCCCTGGCGATTTGCGCGCCGCTTTCAGAGATTCCGTTGCAGGATCCTGCCATGAGCTGGACGGAAACTTTCATGGGATGGCTGAAGAATCCACCGTGCAAAAATCCGATCTGGGGACCGGAAACAGATGAAGGTGTTTTGAAGGACACTCTGGAAATACTCGAACGCCGAAACATTTATGCTGTAACCAGCGGCCCCTTGATCGAAAACTGGAAGAAGGCAGGAGGCGAACGAATCATTCCTGCTTTGGAGTTTGGTCTACTGAACCCGAGTGTTCCCACACCTGCAGAAGTTCGCAGATTGTTTGCGGAAAAGCGATATGAGGTATTTGCGGAAGTGTCGATTCAATACGATGGCATTTCGCCAAGCGATCCGATGTTCCAGCCGTATCTGACCGTGGCCGAGGAACTGGATGTTCCGGTCGGAATCCATATCGGCACAGGTCCACCGGGTGCGGCGTATCTTCCCGGTATGCAGAATTATCGCGCGCGTCTGCACAGTCCGCTTGTGCTGGAAGAAGCGCTTCTTCAGCATCCAAAGCTTCGCGTGTACATCATGCACGCCGGGTGGCCAATGCTGGATGACTTGCTTGCGGTTCTCTGGGCTCATCCACAGGTTCATATCGATGTCGGCGTCATTAGCTTTGTTCTTCCGCGCAAAGAGTTTCACAGGTACCTTCAACGCATTGTTGAAGCGGGTTTTGAGAAGCGTGTAATGTTCGGTTCTGATCAAATGAATTGGCCAAAAACGATCGAGTCCGCAATTGACGCAATTAACACAGCGGATTTTCTAAGTGAAGAACAAAAACGGGACATCCTCTACAACAATGCGGCTCGATTTCTACGCCTGAGCAAAGAAGAAATAGCAAAGCATCATAGAAAATGAATCTGGTGCGGAGGTCTCGTCTGCGCAAAGCAAACTCTATGCGCTATCGTAACTGGCGGGCGAGTCGCCCGCACCACAACGCTTTCAAACCATCCACTAGAAGGAAAGCATAGAATGGGAGATAAATCAGCAACTTCAACCATAGGACCGGCTTCCATACACCAACCGGGTACAGATGCCGAACGAGATATGAAAGAATTATCCATCCGCATAAGAATAGCCAGGGTTTGTTTGGATGAAAAACCAGAAACGGCAATATCCAGCACAAGTACCAGGGATGTACAACGGGCGAAAATAGAATCACAGCTCCAAATACAATAAACGCAGACCGGTAAAACGAAAGCCTGGCTGCGAGACAGAATCCAGCCGCCAACACAGTAATAAGCATCCCTGCCATTCGCGCGGGTTCCGCCCCACCGAGCCAGTCGTATAAAAAGCCAAATAAGGAATCATTGAACCGCCATTTTTTGTAATAAGTCAGAACACCGGAAAACATTTTCCAATCGGAGGAATAGTAAGGCAGAAGCAGCAGAAGACCTGCAGCGCCGGCGGCAATCAAAAATTTCCATTTCCCCTGTTTGAGCAGCCATGGAAGGACGAGCGCGGGTAAATACTTAGTTAGAATTGCCGTTGCAAAAGTGATCCCCGATAGCGCGGTCTGGCGATGGTACAGCAGTAAATACGAAAGAAATAACAACGAGATTCCAATGATATCCATGTGTCCACTGCCGGCGAATTCAATGATCGGAAGTGGATGCCATGCATAGATCAAGAGCCATGCCGCGCTTTTATTCTCTTTTTGGAGCAACCTTCGAATGATTTCCAGCAGGATTAGATCGAAAATCGCAAGAAAGGATTTGAATAAAACAATATTGGTAGAGATTCTCGCAAACAGATAGAAAAGAGTTTCGGCAACTGTTGAATAAGGAGTTCGAAACTCTTTATGATTGATACGATCGTAATATTCATCGCGCAGCGGTTGCAGTTCAACTGCGCGCGGAGGGAAGTCGTAGGGTCCGTGTCCTGCTGCTTGAACCCGGCCGTCCCAGCGGTAACGGTAAAAATCTTCGGACAGACTCGGCTCGGACCCTAGAACGGCAAGCCGGAAGAATACAGCAGGAACGAGAATGTATAGCGCGGATACGCCTTCAAGCCGGCCCTGGAAAAGCCAGTAAACGCACACTCCATAGACTGCAAAGCAGAACAAGTTAACAGAAAGGAAGAGCGGAATGTTTGCGTTCCAGTTCCCAATTACCCCCAGGATTACGTACGATATTAGTAGTACGGAAGAGACCGGGAGTAAGCGTTTCAAGACCTTTTTTTCCCGTACCATTCTGCAACAATTTTTTCAGCGGGCCGGTCATGGGGCGAGTGCGTGTCTGCGGATCTGCCGCGATCGTCCGGGTCGCTAAACCATTTCCACCAGTACATTCCGGCGAACCATGGCTCATTCCAGTACGTTTCCAGTGCAAGGCGATAACTGGCTTCCTGCGCCTGTTCGTCATAATCGGATTCGTCCGCTTCAAATTCTTTCGTTCCCATGCCGGCTTTGCTGTTCGCCATGTAACCGATTTCGGTGAAGAGCAGAGGACGGCAAAAACGAAAGGAATAGGCTTGTAGCTTTTCCTTTTGTTTTGCGAAACCTGACTTCATCTCGGAAACTCCATGGTCTTCGGAAGTTCGAACCGCGTAGTAGTTGTCCAATCCCATGTAATCCAACGCATCCCAGAACGGAATTTCCTCGAACTCACGCCCCCAGTTTGCCGCGTACGTAAGCGGACCATGATAAACATTTCGGATTTTTTGAATGATCGAGCGCCAGCGATCAGGATTTTTCAACGTGGCCTGAACAAACTCGGTCCCGATGCAAAGCAGATCAGCTCCGGTTAGTTCTGAGATGATTGCATAGTGCACAATCCATTTCTCGTAGTTGTTCAGCCAGCGATTCCAGCCTTCCGTGGAATCAAAATCAATTCTTCCCGGCCAGGAATTATGACTGATCCAGATCTGTGGTTTCATCATGATTTTGATCCGGCGCGCCTTCGCATCTTCGGCCAGAGCCCAGAGGCTCTCGTCATTTTCGCCTGCAATGTGATGGCCGGGGTAGCCTATTTCGCTCGCATGATTCGAACGCATGAAACCGTAAGGCACGGACGCAATCCATTCCACGCCTAAATCTTGAAGTTCATCCAGCGATTGTTCAGATTTTCTTGTAGCGTAGCCACCTTCGTAGCTATTCGTGTATGCGTAAGTCATTCCTTTTTGGAAGCGGGTCGAGAATACGTAAGGTTCGATTTTCGCCAGTGGAACGCTTCTCAATTTCTGTTCCCATCTTTGAGCATAATCGGCTGGAAGCTCGCCATTTTTATAGTGTTGGATCATTGCCGGCAGGCCGTATTCCTGCACAAGGAATCTCGCGAGAGAAGCATTCCATGGATAGCGCACAAAACGGCTGGTTTGTCGATCCGTAAACAGGTCCGGGAACTGTGGCAACAAATCGCGTGCCTTCAGAAAAATCTCCCAATCATCCAGCTTTCTTTGGAACCAGACTCCGGCGAGCGCGCTGGAGCTGAATTCTCCCCATTCCGGACGGAACGGTTCACCGTTTGCATTTTGAAGAACGACCTGAAACTCGAAACGCTCCGCGATGCCGTCCCATTCGTCATTGACGATGCAATAAATAGCCCGCTCTCCGGGATCTGCATGGGCCAGCCGGACATCATTGATGTAGTTTCCTTTCTCCTCCCAGTTTCCAAAAAGATAGACCTTCAGCTGTTTGTCCAGCAGTTTGCCTATTAATTTCTCCGCTTCCTGCAGGTTTGCCTCCAGTCTTGTGGCAAGCTTTTCTATATTTGCGGACAAATAGTCGTTCGGAACATACTGGATCAGAATGCGATCAGAGACAAATCGAGTCAGCTCAACTTGTTTCGGTTTTCGCCGAAACTGAGAGCCGATGAATAAAATTGCGACCAGAGGCAACAAAAGTATGAGAGAAGTTTTCTTCATTGCGACTAAAAAAGGAGATCTATCTCCAGTAAAATGAAACTTATGATATACCACAGGTTCCTGCTCCTTACTTTCATTATTTTTTGCAGCAGCGCTTCCGCGTTTGATCATGAATACCGAGACTATGGTGAAGTGCTGAAGGCCAACGTAAAGGATGGTCTTGTGGATTACGCGGCTCTTCAAAAGGACAGAAAAGGGATCGATCAATTTGTGAGACAGCTCGGCGCGGTTACAACGAATGAGTACGAAGACTGGTCACGCGATCAGCAGCTGGCTTTTTGGATCAACGCATACAACGGCTGGTTTCTGCAGATTGTAATCGACCGCTACCCGATTCGTGGAGGAAGATTGCTCGGCGTATTGTACCCGGATAACAGCGTGCAGCGAATTTCGGGCATTTGGGACAACATCAAAACACGCTCCGCGGGCCGGGAAGTGTCTTTGAATGATATAGAACACAAAATTCTTCGGCCGATCTTTAAAGAACCGCGAATCCATTTCGCTATCGTTTGCGCTTCGATCGGTTGTCCCGCATTGCGTTCCGAGCCCTTTCGCGCAAGCGCACTCCAGGAACAGTTAGAGACTGCTGCGCGAGACTTCATTAACAATCCCGCAAAGGTGCGTTGGAATTCGGGCCAGAAAAAACTGGAGCTCTCGAAAATATTCGATTGGTTTTCCGAAGATTTCGCTTCTTTCGCCGATGAAAGTTGGCGCACCCGCTATTCCAAAAAACAGGCCGGTCCTGTTGCTTTCAGCAGTAAATACCTGTCACCTGAGGTTGCTGAAACGCTAAAAAAGGACGCTGTAAAGGTCGTTTATCTCGATTATGACTGGCATCTGAACGAGCGGAAGAAGTAGAATCATAATCGAACATGCTTCCGAAAGTTCTGGAGTCCCTTGCAACTTTAAATTCGCTGCTTCAACTGGACGATTTGCTTCCGGCCGTGCTGGACGTGACGCTGGACTTGACCGGCGCGGACCGTGCGTTTGTGGTTCTCGATGAAAAAGACCGGAAGTTCAGCGTTCAAGCAGGACGCAACAGCGCGAGAGAAGACTTAACGGAGCAGGATTTCAGCGGTTCCACAACTGTCATCGAAAAAGCGCGAAAAGAGCTGCAATCTGTTTACATTCCGCGCCTGACAAAGGATGCGCAGTTTGCCGATGCCGAGAGCGTTCGCAAATTGCAACTGAAGTCCGCGATTGCCATTCCTTTGTTTCAGCGTGAGAATGCGTTTCTGGGCGTAATCTATATTGATTCAACTTCCATGGTGAGTCCACTAACCGAAGAGCATTTGCAGATTATGAAAGCACTCGCGAATTATGTTTCGATCTCGATTGAAAATGCAAAACTGTTCGAAGAGGTTCGAGAAAAGAACCGGGAGATCGAGTCGCTGAACTCTCAACTGCAGAAACGCGTGGAAGTGCAGGCGGGAAATCTCGCCGAAATGAGGCACCTGTTGGCCGAAACGCAACGCGAGTTAAAGAAGGTTTTCGGCCTGGAAACGATCGTTGGTAAGTCGCAGCCGATGAAGCGAATTTTCCGAATCCTCGAAAAGGTCGTTGGCACGAGTGCAAGCGTCCTCATTACCGGCGAGAGCGGAACCGGCAAAGAGCAGATCGCAAGATATTTGCACCACTTCGGTCCGCGATCGGAAAAGCCGATGGTTTCCATTAACTGTTCCGCTTTCAGCGATACGCTTTTGGAAAGCGAGCTATTCGGCCATCGCAAAGGGGCATTTACCGGAGCGGATGAAAACAAAATCGGTTTATTTCAAGTTGCGGACGGCGGCACTCTTTTTCTTGATGAAGTCGGAGACATGAGCGAAGAGATGCAAAAAAAACTGTTGCGGATCCTGCAGGAAGGGGAGCTCCGGCCCGTTGGGAGTAAGGAAAACATTAAGGTGGATGTGCGCATGATTGCCGCAACGAATAAGGATCTTGAAGAGTTGATCAAACAGGGAAAATTTAGAAATGATTTGTATTTTCGCTTGAATGTCATTCACATTCTCCTTCCTCCTTTGCGCGAACGCAGGGAAGACATTCCACTTCTCATCGATCACTTCATGCAAACCGTTTGCGCAGAGTTGCAACAGCCGGTTAAACCGCTTCCTCCTGAAATTATGATGAAGTTTCTGGAATATGATTGGCCTGGAAATGTTCGGCAGCTCGCCAATGAAATACGGCGAGTCTTGATTCTGGAATCGGAATATCTACCGCTCCTTCCTCCCGCGGAAGAAGACGACAGGAAGCTTTCTACGGTTGAGAAAAAAGCGATTTTGAAAGCGCTGGAGAGCACGTTAGGGAATAAGAGTAAGGCTGCGGATTTGCTGGGAATGTCGCGAAGCGCGTTTTATGAAAAGTTGGCAAAGTATCAGATTCAGTAGCAGGTTGAAATAGCGACTAAAGTCGCTACTACGAGCCCGCCAGAAAAAAAATGTCGTCATGATCGGGCTGGTAGTAGCGACTTCAGTCGCTACTTGTTTGATAGCGAAATCGCAGGTTTTGATTGGCTTGAATCGCTTTTTCGGTTAGAGCTAATGCTTCTGTCATAAGCGACGCCTTCTTTCGCGGATCCATTTCGATCTTTGCTTGCTGCATGAGCAATGCTCCGCGGAGCGCGACCGTTTCCGCGTGAACTGGATTTAGTTTGGCGGCCTTCTCCAAAATCGCGATTCCTTGTTCGAAGTCGCCGGGCCAAAAGCGATTCACGTAGCAGCGAGCAAGCGCAATGTAGGTTCGCAAGTTATTGGAATTCATCTCCAACGACTTCTTGAGATTCGCTTCGGCGTTTGCCCATGCCTCATTAGCGATCTCCAGTTCGCCAAGTCTCAGATAGCTTGTGTAGGCGCTTGGATCGATTTCGAGCGAACGCATCAGCCGTGCCCGGGCTTTGTCGAATAACGGACCGGGCTGTTTGGCATGTTGAGCTTCGAGGATAAGCGCGTATCCGGCGCTTTCATGAAATTCAGCGAAGGCTGGATTTAACTTAAGTCCCGCTTCGACATTTCCGATGACACGAGAAGCATGCGGTGTCGGGTCTTCACCGGTCAGCGCAGCAAACTCGGCCAGTTGTAAGTACACAATCGATCGCGCATGTGGGATGTAAAAGAAGTTTGGAGTTGCCTTTGCTGCAATATCAAAATTTTCCAGCGCCTTTTCCATTTCCGGAAGTGGAGTCCGGCCATGTCTCGATTCATATTTCCCCAGATCCATATGTATGAAACCTTTATTCAATCGAATGGATGCTAGATTCGAATTCATGGTAAGGGCGCGATCAAAGAACTTGAGCGCATTCTGCAAATCTTGGACCGGCTCATGGCCATGATCCATTTTGTAGGATCCCAGCATTGCATAGGCGGCTCCGATATTGGATGGAAATCTTGCCTCTTTGGGAACAAGCGAAGCCGCATTTTCAAAACTCTTGATTGAATCTCGCAGGAAAGGTTGTGGATCAGCGCCACTGTTTAATGCATACAAGCCAAGCCGGCTATTCGCATAGCCGATGCTGTTGTGAGCTACTGCTTCGTTGGGATTTTGTTGCAGTGCAGAGCGGTAGTGTCGAATCGCGGTTTGAAAATCGGTGGTTGGATCAGAACCTGTGCTGATCCTGGCTTCCGCGAATCCCATCCATGCATATCCGAGATGTAAGTGGGGCAGGATCCAATCCGGTCTCAGTTGCAGCGCGCGCTGACCGGATGACAAGGCTTGCTGATACAGCGCGGTCGAATCCTGCCCAGCTAATGCGAGCGATTCAGCCTGATTGCTGTACAGGAACGAAAGGTTTGCATATGCTTCCGCGCTGTCTGGATTGGCGAGTTGTGCGTTATCGCAGTCTTTTTTCGACGCATTGTAAATATCTTCCGCTCTTCCACCTACTTCATTTTCAATTGCAATCACGTGGCCGCCCCAGGCGCAAAGACTTTCATGGATGCGCGGATCACTGGGAGCTATGCGGGAGGCCGCTTGAAACTTCTTGCGCGCCTGATCCAGTTGTTCTTTCGCTGCGGTTTGATCCCCCGACATTCTCTTTTCTGCTGCAACCGCAAGATGAACATTCCCTTCCAGAACGATTGCTTCATACAACCAGGCTGCGTTCGCGTAAGCAGAGGATGCCGATTGCGAAGCCTTTTCCCATTGCTTTTCATAATATTGGACGAGCGCCCTTATAAACGCCGCATTCTCCGTTGTGCTTGTTCTCCCAAGCCGCAGATACTTGAGAGCCGGATCCCGGTATTCCTTTTCGATTTGCTGCTTTTTAAGAATCCTAATTTCACGATTGGAAATTTGTTCGGCTTCCAGGTTTTCCTGTTGAAATAACTCTCCGTGCACCCATCCAAGAGCGAGAGCCACCTCCGCAGGCCGGTATTCGTTGTTCCATGCTCTATCGAGGTGTAGTTTCGCTTTTTGAAATTCCTTCAACGCCAGATAACCGCGTGCCAATGCGTAGTCGCCCGGTCCTTCAGCATGCTTTCCAACCTGTTTCATCTGAGAGCGGACCTCTTGCATTCTGTTTCGAACCGTTTGCATTTCCTTTCGCACATCATGTAACGGGAGCATGTATGCGATCCTCATGATGCTTTCCATCTTTTCCACTTGTTGTCCGAACTCTTGCGCGAGCCGGGCTTTTTCCGCAGAACGCCAGAATGAATAGAGAGCCACGCCGGCAAGCAAAAGAATAATGATCACGGAGATTACCAGAGTGGCTGCAAGGACCGGATTTTTGCTGATCTTCTTCTGAATTCGATAGCTGATCCCTGCCGGCCGGGCCAGGACCGGTTGCCCTTCGAGATATCGGTCCAAATCTTCGGACAACTTCCCGGCTGACTCGTAACGCCTGTAAGGAGCTTTTTCCAGACACTTCATTACGATCGATTCGAGATCCCTGGGAATTGCCGGATCCCTTCTGCGCAAAGGGACAGGTTCTTCTTGGAGAACCTTCATAAGAGTTTCGATTCCTGTGGCGCCTTCAAAAGGCCTGTGACCGCTAATTGATTCGTATAAAGTAGCACCAATACCGTAGATGTCGGTTCGGGCGTCTGCTTTACGGCTCCCTCCCGCCGCCTGCTCCGGAGACATGTAAGCAGGAGTGCCGAGAACTTCACCGGTCATGGTGTAGGCGGGACCTTCCATCTGTCGGACCAGCCCGAAATCAACGACGCTGGCGCGCCACTCCTCCTGCCGCTTTTCCACCATGATGTTGGATGGCTTCATGTCGCGGTGAATCAGGCCAAGCCGGTGCGCCTCCTCCAACGCCCGAAGCGCCTGCTGGATTACGCGAATCTTCTGTTGAAGATTCATTTGCGATCCTGCATCTTTCAAGGAACAGCCGTCTATGAACTGCATGCAGATATAAGGTTTGGATTGCACTTCCCCGACTTCATAGATCTTGCAAACGTGATCCTGTTCGATCCTTGCCTGGGCTTCCGCTTCTTGCTGGAAACGTTTTGTGAGCTCCGGATCGTCACCGCGGATGAATTTCAATGCCACGAATCTTTTTAAGCGCGGATCATAAGCTTTGTAAACGCGCCCCATGCTTCCTTCGCCGATCAGCTCAATAAATTCGTAGCGTTCCCAGTTCTGCACAGGAAATCTCGAAGCGGGCGCCGGATCGCGTTCGGAAAAGGTCATGGCATCTAAAAAAATTATCTCACGTTATCGGGGGACTTCTACCGCCACAGTGCCTGGAGATTGGAGGAACTGCGATTCGATCACTTCTCCGGTCTCGTTGAACATCACCTTTAAGCGATATAAATTGTTCGCATCATTTTCGTCGAATCGACTTACTACACGCGCAGAAACATTGATCCAACGCCGAACAGATCCGAAGTGCTGATAAATATCTGCCGAAGAAAATGGATAAGGCAGATTGCTTTCCTGTATCATTCTTGGTCTTGCCTGAAAGCGTATGGATTGCGTCGTTCCGGCCGATAAGCTATTCAACAGTGGCTGCGTTGCTTCGGCGCTATGGATTCTGCCCGCCTCCTGGCAGGCGACTTCCACGCGCGTCTCATAACCCCACGTTTCCAGACCCGCATTTTCCACATCCACAGAAAGTCGGATGGACAGCAGACCGCGATTGTCTACTTCAGCGTAGTCGACATGCACATGCGGGATTTCGAGGTCTCGTGTGAATCTTGGAACCGGTGGAGCGGGATGGATCATTCTGCCAGGCTCCAATCCTAGAGGCACCGTGATTGATTCAACCGGTTTGCTTTTCTCCTTGAATTTCGCGTTCCACTGATCGATCTCCTTCTGGTAAACGAAGAAGCCGCCGAATCCATTGAACCATCCTCTCAAGTATGGTGAGCGAACCATGAGCCCTTCCTTATCAAAATGAATTTGCCCTGTCGCCAAATCGATCCAGCCTTCCGGCGCATTGGAAGGAGGTTCAGGCAGCTTCCCACGATTCTCAATCATCCCTGTGGGTTTGAACAAACCTTTCACCAGAAGACCACTGATTCGTGGGTCATGATTTTCGACTTTCGTATCGATCGGGTACATTTTTCCTGTACGAAGGTTTAACCAGAATTCCTGGGCTTGAGCAAGGTTAGTCATTAATAGGAAGGCCAACAGAACCGATGCAGCCTTCATTGGTTATTCCCCGCATTCGTGCCGCCCGAGTAAGGTGTAGTAACTCCGCTCGTAAGAGTATCTCGATATTTTCCTGTACTGGAAAAATAGGTGATCCCGGAACCGGTGCTGGTGATCCGGTTTCCAACGGCCAGACCATGCGAATGGTTTGCAAAATAGATTCCGTAAGCGCCGGAGGGGGCGGCTACGAGATTGATTTCGTTATTTAGCACGCGCGCGCCAAAACCTTGCCCTACGCGAATGGCGAAATGACTGCTATCCGGAGCGGAGCTTCCAACTCCGGTATTCGAAACTTCATTCTTCCGCAGGATGTGTCCCATTCCTGCAACCCAGATCCCGGCGTGTGTGTTGTAGATTGCGCGAATTCCTTCTACGGTATTCGTTTGAGCAACGTTGAGGGCGCGACTGTCAGAAAGATCGATGGCCGTGTAGAAGTATCTGATCTCGCCGTTTTTGATTACGATGTTGCTTTTTTCATTTGCATAGAATGCTTTCGTTGAGGTTGCCGGACCGGCGAGCTGGTTGCTTAGAGTGTACCCGTTCAGGTCAATGACTACACCTGATGCGTTGATCGTGACCATGTTGCCGAAGGCCGTAGGAAAGTTCCAGTTGCTTCGAAAGCAGTAAACGCCTGGAGTATTAATGGTATAGGGCACTGATGTAATTGCTGTGCAGTTGACCGTTTCTGAAAAAGCAAGATAAGGAAGAGAAACGGCTAACATCAAAAACGCAAACATTACGGATTGTTTTTTCATGTTCTGACTCCTTGCAAACCGTCAGAGCAAAAGCTGTACCATTTTTGAATCGACGAGGAGGCGAGTTGTTTTTGTAAGGAATCCGTACAGCGATGACCGGATTGCTTACACGACCGTGCAGGAATACTAATGCTGCGGTTCGTGTGGGAGCGCGGGCATCCTTGCCCGCAAAGTGGTTTTTGCGCTCACAAGTTTTTGCGGACTGAAGTCCGCGCCCCATCTGAACTTTAGGACGGTTTGCGCCTCTGGCTGGAAAAAATCACAAACCTTTTAATGCGTCGATGAGCTCCTGATTCGCTCGCTGTTGCGGAATGTCATAAACATTGACGTAACGAACGATTCCTTCTTTATCCACGATTACGGTTGCGCGATTTGTGATGCCTTTTTCTCCAAGATAGAGGCCGAATTTCTGGGCTACTGCTCCTTTTGGATGGAAATCGGCAAGCAATGGATATTCGATTCCTAGTTTTTCGGCAAAAGCTTTGTGAGTCCAGGCGCTATCCACGCTGATTCCAAGAATTTCCGCGTTGAGTCCTTTGAATTGGCTGAAGTCATCGTGAAAGCATGCGTGTTCTTTGCTGCATACGGGGCTGAAGTCTAAGGGATAGAACGCTAAAACCACGTTCTTTCCGCGCAAATCTTTTAATGATACTTCTTTTTGATTTTGATCTTTTAAAGTAAAATCCGGTGCAGGTTGTCCAACTTCGATAGGCATTATTTCCTCCAATAAAGATGGATAAGCTAATCGACTTGATTACGGTTGTCAATGCGTAAACTTTGTTCCGGTTAATATGCCACTTAAAGATACCTGGCGGGCCAAAGGTAGTCTCGCGATTTTCGGCACGCTGTTTACGTTCATTATGGTAATCACTATTTACGAGGTATGGAGGGGTAGGCAATACGATCGCTGGAGAGCATACTATCAGCTTCAAGGTGACTGGAAGGGAACGTTAACCGTCCCGTCGAATAATGAAATATTGATGTGGGAATACCGTCCAAACAGCCAATACACGGCTTTAACGTTTGGTTATACGATGACCACAAATCGCTATGGTTTTCGAGGTGTGGACAGAGATCTGTCTGTCAAGAAACAAAACACGAAGCGAGTGGCGTTTCTTGGCGACTCAGCCACAGTGGGCTTATTCGTTCAAAATGATGAAACTTTTGTTAGCAAGTTCGAATATTATGCAAACAATCAATACCGAAACGGATCAGTGGAATCACTGAATTGCGCTATAGATGGATATCATGCGGTCCAGCTTCTCGAACTGTTAAAGACAAAAGTTCTAAGTTTGCAACCTGATTCGGTCGTTTATGTCATGCATTTAAATGACTTCGACTTCGAGTTCGCGTCAGCGAAAAAGGTTTTGTATTTCAAAAGACCAAATAGTTTCTTATGGACTGATATTCGAAATGCGATCTGGCCGATCATTTTTGAATACTACGAGTACTCGTATGGCAGAAACAAGGATGCCGTCTTCCGGGCAATCAAGGAAATGTCAACTTTGTTACAGAAAAAAAATATCGACTTTATGATTGTCTTACTTCCCGTATTCAAGATGACAGAAAAGGATTTTAACAATTACCCACACTGGAAACTTCACCAGGCGGTTGGCAAATTTCTGTCAAAAGAGCATATTAAAGGCATTGATCTACTCCAAAGTTTCAAGGATGAGAAGCGGCAACCGAGGTTTTTTGCCTATGATGTGTGGCACCTGAACGCTACAGGACATGATTATGTCGCCAAGAAGCTACTACCGGTTGTTTTAGCGCACGACAATTAAGCGCCCGCTGTTCTCCTCTTTATGTAAATGGTCTTGTGTCGAGTACTCGTTACCATCGCATGCGCATATTCAAAAGAATTTAATCAATCCTAAAGTAGCACGATCAAACTAAGGGCGAGTAAATGCTCTGCCACTACAAGGTTTTTAACGCGTCAATGAGTTCCTGAATCGCCCCCGGAATAACCTATCGAGTTAGTACCGCTTGTCAATGTGTTATGGTTCGCACCCTGGCGTTAACTCGCCCTGGTTATAGTTCGAAAGCGTATCCGCTGCATCTTTCAAAGCCCTTCCGGTTGCTGTTGACGGCCTGACATCGTAGGGCAACTTGCCGAAGAAAGAGGAGAGCAGACTATCCGCATCCGATATTGCTAGGCTTACAGGAGCCGGGTTGGAACCGTTTGCGATATTCAATTTGGCAGAGATCAACTGGTGCGCCAGGATCAAGCTTGCATCACCGCGAATCGGACTATTCAGAATGGAAAGCAGCTCGGCGCTGGTGTAAAGCTGGCTTCCTAAAGTGAGGAAGGACACCGGCCAGGCAGATGGATCTTCTTTCCAAAATCCCTTCGGATGAGGGCAATTGAAATTGGGAAGCGGCTGCCAGTCTGGATTTATGTCGTAATCAGAATTGTTGGTTAAGTTGATCGGATTTGTTCCGTCCGCATCCATGCTGAATATATCAACGTTCCCAGTCCGAGCGCTAAGAAAAGCGATCTTCGTGCCATCGGGAGAGAATACACCTGATGAATCCGCTAATCCGGAATCCGTAAGCGGTGTCTGGTTTGATCCATCAGAATCCATGACAAATACGGTAAAGACGAGAGTTCGATCGCTGGTAAAAAGGATCTTGCTTCCATCGGGCGACCAATCGGAATCTTCTTCGTTCGCAGGATTGTTCGTGAGATTCGTCTGGTTTGTGCCATCCGTATTCATAACGTAGATTTCTCTGTTCCCATCTCGCTCGCTTGTAAAGGCAATCTTGGTTCCATCGGGCGACCACGCGGGAAAGGCATCGAAAGCCGGGTCATTGGTAATGCGGGTCTGATTGGTTCCATCGGCATTCATTACGTAAATTTCAAAATTTCCATCTCGATCGCTTTCAAAGGTGATCTTACTGCCGTCCGCCGACCAGGAGGGGAACAGTTCGCTGCTTGCAGGAGTATTGGTAAGACGCGTTTGATTGGAGCCATCGGCGTTCATGATATAGATCTCACCGCCTGCATCGCGACTACTTACAAACGCAATTTTGGCGCCGTCCGGAGACCAGGCTGGCCGTTCGTTACTTGCTGCATCAGTCAGACGCGTCACATTCGAGCCGTCCGCATCCATCACGTAAACCTGGAAAACTCCCCCAACCAGATCGCGGCTCTCAAACGCGATTTTGCCATTGGCTCCCGGAAAAGCCGCATCAGCCGGAATTGAGGATAATAGGCTGACAAAAAAAGCAAAAGTTATCATCCATATGATTTGCCAATTTGTGCGAGCCAGTTTGGTTAAATTTGAATTCATAGGTTCCTCCTTCTTAAGGGCTGATCTAACGCAAGATATTCGCCAGCAGTCTGAAAAGGCCTCGATTCTGACGAGCTAAGGTGAGGAAATCAGTGAGAGAGTTTTTGAAGGACTTGTACGAATTTCACACAACGGTGTGCGAACTCCGGACATTCACCGTTCTATCAGTTGCGGTTGTCAATGCGTGTGTTCAAAAGAATTGCCGGTGCCTGAGAGAAGGGATTTTTTTCGATCTTGCAATCGATTCGAAAAACATCACGAAGCAATGAAGCAGTCAGGATTTCAGCAGGTGTGCCGATCTGGTGGCAGAGGCCTCCTTGCATGAGGATCAGTTTTTCGCAGAACTCGGCCATCAAGTTCAGGTTATGAGAAACGGTCAGGATGGTGAGACTTTCCTCAGCGTTCAATGCTTTTAGGATCTGGAAGATTTCGATTTCATAATGGAGATCGAGGTGCGCGGTGGGTTCATCCAGCAAAAGCACGCGTGGTTCCTGAGCCAGCGCTCGCGCAAGTAGTACGCGTTGGCGTTCACCGCTGGAAAGCTCGTGAATGTAGCGGTTGCGGTAGGCCCACGTTTCCGTTTTGCGCAACACAGAATCAACGATCTGATGATCCCGTTGGGAATGAATGCCGAGTCTACCCACAAAAGGTATGCGGCCCATAAGGACAACATCTTGAACGTGGTATGGATAGGAAAACTGAGCCTCGCTTCCAACTACAGCCATCCTTCTGGCGAGTTCCGTTAATGCGAATGTTTTCAAGGGCTGTCCGTCAATTTTGATCGTACCTTGCTGCGCTTGGATCACTTTGCTCAGGATTTTTAACAGCGTGGATTTTCCGGAGCCATTCGGACCAATGACACCCCAGAAGGCGCCTTTCGACATTTCAAATGAAATATTCTGAAGATGAAACGAGCCGTCATAACCGAAACCGACGTCCTGAGCAGAAATCATTAATACACCAGTTCCTTTTGTTTCTTTTTTAAGAGAAAGATAAAGAAGGGCGCGCCGCAAAGGGAAGTAAAAACGCCGACCGGAATTTCCACGGGAGAAAAAATCGTTCGCGACAGAATGTCCATCAACACCAGGAAGAATGCGCCACCGATGGCGCTTGCGAGAATCAATTTGCGGTGCGATGGTCCGACCAACAAACGAAGAATATGAGGAATGATCAAACCGACAAATCCGATGGAGCCTGCCAGGGCAACACTTGCGCCTACCAGAAGGGAAGAGGAGAAGAAAAGGATTTGCTTGGTCGTCTCAACTTTGATGCCGAGATGAATTGCATCTTCTTCTCCACCGCTCATCGCATCGAGGTCTCGCGCATAAAAAAGCGCGATCAGCAGACCTACCAGGACCAGCGAACCCGAAACCACAATCGACCAACCTGTGCCCGCGATTGAAAGAGAACCCAGCATGAAGAATAGAACGGAAAAGGATTCGCGCCGGAATAGTGTGAATAAGAGCAGAACGAGCGCGCTGAAGAAAGTGCTGGAGACAACGCCTGCCAGTATGAGCGTTTGGATGGGAGTTCGTCCGTGTGTTGTGGCGATGCGGTACACAAGCAACATGCTCAGGAAGCAGGCGCCAATTGAAAAAATATAAAGCGTATATTGGAAATGAAAATTCAGAATCGTTGCAACCAGAGCTCCGAAAGTTCCAGCGCTTGAAGTTCCCAGAATGTACGGATCAGCAAGAGGATTTCGCAACAATCCCTGATAAACTGCACCGGCAGTTGCCAGCGCGATTCCAACGACGAGTCCAAGCAGCGCGCGCGGCAAACGGATGTTGAAAACCACAGCGGGATTCCATTCGCGGACTTCACCAATCCATAGAGAAGCAGCAAATGTGATCACAAGCAACAGAGCTAACGTAAACATCCATCGAACGAAATGTCCGCTCATTTTTTGTTAAGAAATTGTAGCGGAAATTCGCGCAAGGCCCGCAATGTCCCGAAGCCATGCCAGGCGACGTGGCTGCCGTCAAAGAGGAACATCTGACCGTTGCTCACGGCTCTTATACCAGGAAACTCTTGTTGGAAGAGATCCAGATGTTTGCGTCGAAATGGATAAGGTTCGTCAGGAAAAAGAATCATTTCCGGATCGATCTGCTCGATTTCTTCCGGCGTTAACGGCGGATATCGTTTTTGATGGGAAGCAAAAACATTGCGAAATCCAAAAAGCTCGCAGGCAGAGTGAACATAAGTATCAGCGTTGATTGTCATGTATGGTTTGCGCCAGATCAGAATCAGGCTTTCATAGATACGATCGGGCTTGTATGCTTCTCGCAGCTTTTGAATCTCCTCAGTCATTGCAGCAGCTGCGGGCTGCACGGAAAACAACTCACCCAGCTGCCGGATCATGTGAATAGAATCGTCAATCGTTTTTGGAAAGACTGTAAAGGTGCGGATCTTGTTTTTCTCCAACGCCTTGGCATCTTCTTTGCGGTTTTCGTCGCAATCCAAAATGACAATATCAGGCTTGAATTCAAGTATGGATTGCAGTTTTGGATTCTTGGTTCCACCAACTTTTGGTTTATGGATAACCTTTTCTGCTGGTCTGGTGCACCACCGGGTGACGGCTACGATCTGATCACCCAGACCCAGTTCGAACAGTGTTTCGGTTATCGATGGCACCAAACTGATGATTCGCATTTTTTTTGAACAGAAGATCGCGAAGGACGCGAAGGAACGCGGACGTCTCGTCTGCGTAGCGTTCGCAGGCGGGACGCCCGCGCTACTTTTCTTGATCTTTGCGTTCTTCTGTTAAAAATAGTTTACTTGTTCAGCAGTGAATCCAGTTGCTGGATCCCTTCGATCAAACGGGATCCCTGATGAGTGATAGCATTCCAATCAATCGCATTCTTGTCAATGATCTTACCTTCGCGAACAGCGCGCAAAGCCCGCCAAGCCGCCAGGCTCTGATACTCTTCTTGCGTGCGGCTGAGAGACATCAGCAGATCGGGATTTCTGGCAACGACCGATTCCATCGTAACGGTTAGATAAGGTTCCTGCCGTTCACCAAAGACGTTTCGAAGACCCAGGACTTTCAAAATTTCTGTGAGGTAAGATTGGCCTCCAACTGTCCAATTGCCGGCATCAATCTCCATGTATACAGTGCGCTGTGGTTTGGCAGCGGCTCGCTTCCGAATTTCTTCCATCTGTTGTTTCATGGTTGCGATCAATTGTGTGGCAGCAGGGAGCCGGTTGATCTTGCCGGCTATCAGATTGAATCGCTGAAAAACATCATCAAGAGTCTGGGCATCCGGAACCTCTACAACCAGAATGCCTGCGGCTCGTAACTTTTCAGGCACATTCCATTTCCAATTTCCGGCGAATACTATGTCCGGTTTCAAAGAAATAATTTTTTCCACATTGGGATTCAGCACGTCTCCAATTTTTTCGGTTTTCGTTGCTTCGGCGGGATAGTCGCAATAAAGGGTTGTGCCGACGATCTGCGGGCCGGCGCCCAGAGCGTAAAGAATCTCAGTGAAGCTGGGAGCGATGGAAACAATCCTCTTCGGTTCGGCAGAAGCGGTTGCTACGCAGAGTAACAGCGCAATTAGCGAAACAACACGGGCAAAAATTCTAATCAACGAGGTGTTTGGAGCGCAACCATTCCTGGTTGAGTTTGGAAAGATACCTGGTTCCGGTATCCGGTAGGATCACCACAACAAGCTGTTCCGGTTTCATCCTTTCAGCAACATGTATTGCTCCCGCAACGGCTGCTCCACCTGAAGAGCCGACAAAAATGCTTTCCTCTTTCGCCAGACGCATGGTGATTTCATACGCTTCTTTATCCGGAACTTGAATGATTTCATCAATGTATTCGAAATTGTAAGCGCCTGGGATAAAATCTTCGCCGATTCCATCAATCAAGTAAGGATGATAGCCTTCAATTTTTCCCGTTTCGAAGTAGCCTTTAATTACGGAGCCAACCGTATCGATGCCCACAACTCGCACGCCGGGATTTTTTTCTTTCAAGAACCTGGCGGTTCCTGTAATGGTTCCACCGGTTCCACAACCGGCGACGAATGCATCCAGTTTTCCATCCGTATCGCGCCAGATTTCGGGGCCTGTCGTTTGATAATGAGCGTCCGGATTTTTCGGGTTGTAATATTGCTGCGGTAAGAAGGAATTTGGGATTTCCCGGTTTAATCGATTGGACGTCTCGTAATAGGATCTGGGATCTGTGGGATCCACATCGGTGGGACAAATGACGCATTCCACTCCGTATGCTTCGAGTAAACGAATCTTCTCCACAGGAACTTTGTCCGGCATGACTGCGATCATCTTGTAACCCAGGATATTTGCAACCATAGCAAGGCCGAGACCGGTGTTACCTGAAGTCGGTTCTATGATGGTTCCGCCTGGCTTCAGCGCGCCTCTTTGGACGGCATCCCGAACCATGTGAAGTCCTATGCGATCTTTGACAGAACCGCACGGGTTAAAGAATTCCAGTTTTGCCGCGATCCGGGCGCCGGAAGCTGGAACAACTTTGTTTAAATAAACGAGCGGCGTGTTGCCGATCAAGTCCAGTAAATTTTCAGCAATCTTCATAACTAAACAACTCGCAAAGTAGCGCGGGCGTCCCGCCTGCGGAACTGCGCGCAGACGAGACGTCCGCGCTACAAAAGCGCCCCATTCTACAATATTTGCTTACTGTGCGTCCATTACGGCTTTCTGCGATAAACAAAGATTGGGGCGGGAGGACGTATTTTATATGCGTCCGCGAAGTTGCCTTGATTGATAGCGATTCCGAGACGCCCGCGCGAATCGATGTAGAAAAGAGGTTGACCTACAGCCACATCACTGAATGTTTTGACGAACGGAATTTCAAAATCACGTTCTCCGATCCGCGCATGAATGAGATCGCCTAGCGCGATGTTCATCTTCTGGAATATTTCTGCCGGGATGTTTGTCAGGAGGTTTCCGTAAGGACCGTCAGTTCCGATAATTTCACCCGTGAGTCCTTTTTCATCGATCCTGGATCGGTGGACATCCAGACGGATCGGAGTCGGGACTACGGGTCCCACCTCAATCCAATCTTTGCCGCTTGCCAGATGCGCAGCCACAGGCGAAAAAATATCCCGGCCATGAAAGGTTGAGGAGAGCGCATTCCCGTTCATCCATTTTATGTTTGTGATTTCCCGCACACTCTCGATACCATCGGCCTCTTCCACGAGCGTGATCAAGCCATTGTCAGGGAGCACGAAAAACTGGTTTTTTCGCGATTTGACCACGATCGGTTTTCGTACGCTTCCTACTCCCGGATCTACTACCACAACAAATACCGTGCCCGAAGGAAAGTGAGGTGCTGTACCTGCAAGGAAACGCGCTGCATCCATGATGGAAAAGGGCTGAACTTCATGGGTGATATCGATGATGCGAAGATCCGGTTCGATTCCAAGCATTACACCTTTGCAAATAGCGACGGAGTCATCGATGGTGCCGAAGTCGCTCATGAAGACGACGGTGGGTGAGGAGGAGAAGGACAGGAGGGGGATTAGAAGGATGAATACAGTTAACGATGCTCTGAGTGCAGATATGTTTCGCCGGCGAGCCGCCGGCGCTACAGACTGCCGGCTGGAAGCCGGCGGTACAAAGTTCATCACCGGATGATTTTGAAGAAGCGTTCCCACCGCGTGTCTGGAATAAAATTCACAACGATATGCGCAATGTGCCGCAGATTTTCTCCCATGGTGGATGGTCCAATGTTTTGCGGTCCGTCAAATGACCAGTAAACAATGAAAGCTCTCCCTTTTATAAAATCCTTCGGCACAAGTCCCCACGCGCGACTATCTTTGCTGTTGTCGCGGTTATCTCCCATGGCAAAATAAAGACCTTTTCCGACCTTTTTGGGTCCAAAATCATCACTGACAATTCCTACAAGATCCGGCTGTAAATCGGATTTATGCACTTTGTACGGTTCTTCAATCGGTTTACTGTTAATAAGGACCTGGCGGTTCCGAATTTCGATTTCTTCGTTCTCAACAGCGATAACTCTCTTAATGAAATTCCGGCCAGGGTCTTCCGGATATTTGAAAACAATTACATCAGTCCGGCTCACGTTCCTGATCGGCAAAATCTTTTTCTCCCAATTAAACATCGTTGGCGCGTAAGCAAACTTGTTCACTAGTATGTGATCGCCAATCAACAGATTGTCTTCCATGGAGCTGCTGGGTATCTTAAACGCTTCTACAACAAAGGTCCGAAAAAATAATGCAAGGACAACGGCGAGTACAATCGCTTCAAAATACTCACGAGCGACTGATTTTTTGAATTCGACAGTTTCCATTATTGCTTTTGATCCTCCTTCAGGATTGCGAGAAAGGCTTCTTGCGGGATATCGACTTTTCCCACACGCTTCATTCTCTTCTTGCCTTCTTTTTGTTTCTCCAGTAGTTTTCGCTTTCGCGTGATGTCCCCGCCATAGCATTTGGCAATCACGTTCTTGCGCATTGCAGAAACGGTTTCACGAGCTATGATTTTATGTCCGATGGCTGCTTGAATCACGACTTCGAAGAGCTGACGGGGAATCAGCGACTTCATTTTTGCGGCAAGAGCACGCCCTCTATAATAAGCTTTTTCCTTATGGAGGATCAACGAAAGGGCGTCCACAGGCTCGCCATTTACGAGGAGATCGAGCTTCACGAGTTCGGAGGGCTGATAGCCGATGAAGTTGTAGTCGAAGGAAGCATAACCTCTGGACACGGATTTCAAGGCGTCGTAAAAATCGATCACGATCTCGTTCAACGGAAGATCGTACTTGATCAGCACGCGATCTGTGGAAAGATATTCCATCCCTTTTTGCACGCCACGCCGGGCCTCGCAGATCTTCAGAATCGGACCAACAAATTCGTCTTTTGTCATGATCAATGCTTCGATCATCGGTTCTTCCATCTGTGTGATCAGCTGGCTTGCCGGCATTTTCGATGGATTTTCGATTTCCAGGACGGTGCCGCTGGTTAAAATCATTCGGTAGCGGACATTCGGAGCGGTTGTAATCAGAGAAATGTTGAATTCATTTTCCAACCTTTGCTGAATGATTTCCATGTGAAGCAATCCGAGAAAACCGCAGCGGAAACCAAATCCGAGCGCCATTGAATTCTCCGGCTCGAAGAAAAAGGATGAATCGTTTAATCGGAGCTTTTCCAAAGCATCTCTGAGCGATTCGTATTCCGTGCTTTCTGTGGGATACAGGCCAGCAAAAACCATCGGTTTGATTTCTCGAAATCCCGGCAAAGGCGCATCAGTGGGTCGTTTTTCCAATGTGACAGTGTCGCCTATCTTTGTATCCTCGATCCTTTTGATTGCGGCGATGATACAACCGACTTCTCCGGCGGCCAGCTCATCCACCGATTTCATTTTCGGCGTAAAGACTCCGAGGTCTGTCACTTCGTAGCTTTGATTGTTTGACATGAATTTGATGCGGTCCCGTACACGCAACGTTCCTTCAAAAACACGAACGAGCACAACCACACCGCGGTAAGAGTCGTACCATGAGTCGAAAATCAGCGCCTTCAATGCATCTTCAGGATCTCCCTTGGGTGGAGGAATCGTATGAATCAATCCTTCCAGCAGCTCCGGCACACCGATACCGGTTTTTGCGCTCACGTAGTACATCTTTTCATCCGTAAAACCGATGATGTTTTGAAGCTGTTCTTTTGTCCGTTCGATGTCTGCGCTCGGTAGATCGATCTTGTTGATCACCGGTAGAATGATCAGGTTGTTTTCGAGGGCAAGATACGCATTTGCGAGCGTTTGAGCTTCTACACCTTGTGCTGCATCCACCACAAGCAGAACGCCTTCGCATGCAGCAAGGGACCGGGAAACTTCGTAGGAAAAATCGACATGTCCGGGTGTGTCAATCAAGTTCAGGATGTATGTCTCGCCATCTTTGGCTTTGTATTCCAGGCGAACCGCGTGAGCTTTGATCGTTATGCCACGCTCTCGCTCGATGGTATTTGTGTCCAGGACCTGTTCCGACATTTCTCGAGCGGACAAAGCTCCGGTCAGCTCCAGCAACCGATCCGCAAGAGTCGACTTGCCATGATCAATGTGCGCAATAATACTAAAGTTTCGTATTCTTTGATTTTTCATGAAGAAGCGTCAAATGATAATATATTGCGTCCTTTCAAGGAAGTGTTTTAACACATTCTAGAATATGAGAATCGTTAGTTTATTACCATCTGCAACAGAGATACTCTTTGCGCTGGGCTTGGGCGACAAGGTTGTGGGAGTAACTCACGAATGCGATTACCCCTCCGAAGCGCGCTCCTTGCCGGTACTGACTCAGTGCGTTTTCGATTCGGAGAAGATGACGCAAGAAGAAATAGACACGGAAGTGAAGCGTCTTGCAACAGCGGGGGAGAGTTTGTATCGAATCAATGATCAACTTTTGAGTGAGGCTGACCCGGATCTGATCGTCACACAGGATCTTTGTCATGTGTGTGCGATCACTCCTGGAGAAGTTCAGCGCGCCGTGGATTTGTTGGGAAAGAAGCCGGAAATCGTCAGCCTGAGCCCGAAATTGTTGGAGGATGTCTTTGCCGACATGGATACAGTTGCCAGATCAGCCGGAATGGATGCTGATGGTGTAATCCAAAAGCTTCACGCAAGGGTCAGGAGAATTGCTCCCGCAGCTACTTTGTGTGAGAAACCAACTGTGGGTTGTCTGGAATGGCTCGAGCCGCTGTGGCGCACTGGACACTGGATTCCTGGAATGGTGCAGCTTGCGGGCGCCGAGGAGGTTCTGGCAGAAGGGGGAAAGCCTTCTCGCGGCCTGTCCTGGGAGGAATTGCAATCAAAGAATCCTGATATTATCATCCTCATGCCGTGCGGTTATAATTTAGGCAGGGCGCGCGAAGAGTTTTTTCGCGTCAGGCGAAGTTATCCCTGGGAGAACTTGCGGGCATATCAGAATCAGGCCATCTTTGTAGTAGACGCGAACTCGTATTTCAGCCGGTCGGGTCCGCGTCTGGTAGACGGGCTGGAAATGCTCGCAGAAATTTTTCACCCTGAATACTTCGCAAACCTGGCCCCCTTGCACTCATACGTTAGGTTCACTGTTTAAATCAACGTTCAAAGGAGAAAGAACAATGAAAAAGTTAGCAATGTTCTGTTTTCTCGCTCTGACTGTCGTTGCTTTTGCCGCCGACAAGTGGATTGATCAAATTCAAGTCCTGATGACAGAACAGGAAAAGGCCGATTTCAAGAAATTGAAATCTGACGCAGACAAGGAGAAATTCGTGGCGGATTTCTGGGCAAAAAGAGATCCGACCGCAGGCACGCCCGAAAATGAATTCAAAAACAACTATGAAACGAATTTTGCGCAAGTGAATGCCAAGATGAAGGACAAACGCGCTTTTGAATCAGACATGGGCCAGACGCTGCTTTTGCTGGGGCCTCCAGCGGATCAAAAACAGGAAGGAGGAAAACCTGCGGGTTACGGTGAAGAAGAAGAGGGAGGCGCGCCCGGGAAGCAGGTTTGGGTTTTCCGGAATTTGCCGGCTGAAGTAGCATCCGGGGAGGTCACGATTGAATTCCGAGTATCCGGAGGAGCATGGAAATTTGCCGACAAGAAAATAGCTCAAGCTCTTCTGGAAAAAGCGCGCGAGCGAGCCATCAGCGCTGGTCAGGCAGCAGCGCACACTCCGCAAGAGCCGGCTGCGAAGCAGCCACAGGCCGCAGCGAAACCCGCAGTCAGCGATGCGCCACCGGTCACGTCCCCCGATGTCAAGGCCGCACTGGATGCAACCGCAACGGGTGCTGCTCCGAAGGACATTCCGGTAATTGCTCTGGTTGATTCTTTCATGACTTCTGAAGGCGAGGTGTTTTCAACCTTTGCGCTCAACACAGGCGCAGATTCAAGCGGCGGAAAAGTCGGCATCCGCGTCCTCGATTCAACAGGGAATACTGTGAAGGAGACGGAACTCCCGTTTGTGGATGCGACGGCAACACCTGCTGAGCCTGCCGGCTATTTTCAGAGCAGACTGCCGATGACCCCCGGCGAATATTCCGTGGCGCTTGCAGTAAGCTCCGGAGGAAAAGCCGGCGGTGTAAAGAAGACGCTGAGCGTTCCTCAATACGATGGAAAATTCGCGATCAGCTCCATCATCCTTTCGAAAAAGTTCAATCAATTGACGGAGGCAAAACCTGAGAAAACACCCTATACCTTTGGAAAGATCAAAGTGGATCCGAATACCGAACGAGTATTCTCAAAAACCGATGAGTTGATTATTGTCTATGAAGCTTACAACTTTCAGCAAGACGCAACTGGTCAAGCAAGCCTGGAAGCAACCATTACTTTTCAAAAAGGAACCGACAAACCGAAGCCAACAACGCCTTCTCCTGCCAAGGGTCTGGTGACCGGCAAGAAGATGACCGTTCCCACAAGTTTTTCCTTGAGTGAATCCTTTTTCACACCGGGCGAATGGAAAATCAAGTTGACTGTCAACGATAAGGGCAGCAGTCAATCGGCAACTCAGGAAGCTGGTTTTACAATTAAGTAGGATCAAAGTGATGAAGTTTCGTTTTCTGTTTTTGTTCTTTCTCCTGATATCGGTGCAGGTTTTTGCTGCAGCCGGGAAGGTCCGCGGTACGGTCAAGGATGTGGATGGAAAACCGATTGACAAGGCCACGATCACGATTAGTTCGACCGGCGAAATCAGTCAGAAATACACTGCGCATACAAATGCAAAAGGGGAATACATACACATAGGTGTATTCCCCGGAGAGTACCGGGTCACGGTCAGCAAAGAAGGATATAAGCCGGTAGAGTATGAGTACGCTGACGTTCGTGTAACTTTAGCCGACAAAGGAACAACTGTAGATTTTAAGATGCAATCCGTTGCGGCTCAGCAGAAAACGCAGCAGCCCGCCGCGTCTGAAGAATCGCCTGCCGTTAAAGAGGCAAAAGCCGGACTTGCCGCGTTGAACGGAGGGAAATTGGACGAAGCAATTGCCGCGTTCGAAAAAGCATTGCAACTCGATTCAACGCTTGTGGTTGCTCATTACAATCTGGGGGCTGCTTATGAACGTAAAGATAACTTAGAAAAGGCAAGGCAGCACTTTCAAGAAGCGGTCAAGCTGAAACCGGATTTCGGTGAAGGTTATCTTGCGATTGGCAATAGTTATCTTGCCGAAAGAAAGTTTGATTCTCCAGCAATCGACGCGCTCACGAAAGCGACCGAACTGTTGCCGCAAAACTACAATGCTTTCTACAATCTAGGTGTATGTTATTCCAACTCCGGCAAGTATGTTGAGGCGGAGAGCGCCTATCGGAAAGCTGTTGAGATCAATCCAAAAGAGCCAGTTGCTCACTATCAACTCGCAATGGCTTTGTTGGGACAATCCAAAAGTGCGGAGGCGAAATCAGAATTTCAAAAATATCTTGAGCTGAATCCGAATGCCGCCGATCGCAAAGAAGTGGAAGAGTTGATGAGTACGCTGTGACTATGGAGCGCGGGCTTCCAGCCCGCATTAGGCGCCGCGGACTTCCAGTACGCAGCGGGTAAGATGCCTGCGGCCCGTAATGCAGCCTGGAAGGCTGCCCTCTAGCCTCTTGAATATGATATGACATACGCTCGCGTTAATGGCATCAATCTCTACCACGAAGTAAACGGGTCCGGTGATCCAATCCTGTTGATTCCCGGGTTGGGTTCCGATGCTGGAACTTGGGGAACATTTTTACCCGTCCTGAAGGAAGGTTACAAAACGATCATACTGGAGAATCGAGGATCAGCGAGATCCACGAAACCCTCCGGAACTTACACGACTGAGAGTATGGCTGAAGATGCGATAGCGCTTTTGGACCAACTCCAGATGGAACAGGTTCATGTAGTCGGGAAATCCATGGGAGGAATGATCGCTCAGATTCTTGCCGCGCGCCATCCGGAAAGGGTCCGTTCGCTCGTTCTCGCCTGCACATTAATGCGGCATGATTCGTACGGAGAGGAGCTGCTCGAGATGGGGCGCATTCTCGCCGAAAAAGCCGGACTTTTCGAAACTTACCGGTTGGCTTTCCTTCTATCCTATTCGAATGAATATTGTGTGACGAATCGTTCCCGCCTGGATGAAGCGCGGCGGTTGCTGGCAGAAATCGGCTCAGAAGAGCTGCTGCAAGGCTATCTTAGCCAGTCGATTGCCTGCGAGACGCATGACAGCCGGGAGCTGGCAAGACAAATCAAAGCTCCCACTCTGGTGATCGCTGCGAAGGAGGACTCGATCACAACTCCGGAACAATCCCGCGATCTGGCCGCTTCCATTCCGAACGCCGAACTGATGATTTTCTCGCGTGGCAAACACGGATTCTGGCGTGAGTTTCCCGATGAAGTAAATCCCGTCGTCCTCAATTTTCTAGCGCGCCATCACTCATGACCGGGATTCTTATCACCTTCAACCTCGCTTCGATCGTATTTCTAGTCTGGGTGTTTGCTCAGGGAATCCTTGTGGATTCAGGACCTTCGATCCGCTCTCACATCGTTATGGCTCTTTGCGCGACCGCGCTGAACGTTTTTGCGCACAGTCTCACAATGATGTATGTGGTTGCTGTGGGACGCATGATCCGTGAAGCGGTCGAAAAAAAGCATCTGGACCAAAAATATGTGGCGCAAACCAAAACGTACCGGAAGAGCATTTTTAAAGTTGCAACAATGGCTATGCTTGCCGTAATGATACAAACAATTCTGGGCGGGGGAGTGCACACAGGAGTTTTTCCTGTATGGTTTCATTTCAGTCTTGGATTTCTGGCTGTGATGATCAGCGGATTCGCAACGTATCTGGAAGTGCGCTACCTGATCGCAAATCATCTTTTGGGCCACCGTGTGGCGCGTGAGTTTGAAACACACCAATCCTGATCTAGGTTCTGAGGAAAAGCCACCACTCATTCTGAGCTCTTCCCGGTATTTTTTTTGGAAACCTGTATTGTTCATTCATCAGAATGGCTTTCGAATCCGAATCGGGAGTAATGACTCATCCATTTTCTTTTCCGATGCGCGGATTTTGAAATGGAAGGAAGCGGATTCATATACGAATGGGATCTGCACCGGAACAAAATACGAGATCATTCTGGCCACTTCCTCCGGAAAAATTTCTCTAAAACACATCAGTAAGATCGATCCTCCTGACGATTTCCCGTTTTTTGCTAACAAACTGATTGGACAACTGGCCGATCGCGCACAAAATGAGATCGAATCGGGAGGATCTCTGCAGGGAAATGGCTGGATTTTGACGGCGGAAGCTTTGCAATCAAACGGAAAGAAACTGAATTGCAAAGAAATTTGGGATGCCGCAATGAGCGAAAATCATGTAACCGTTTGGAAATTGCAAGAGAGCTATCCCTTTGTTCGAATTCCAATGGAAACCGCACAATCACGTATTCTTTTGGAAATACTGGATCGCTACGTTAAAAAGAATCCACCTCCGCAATCGTCCAGTTCTTTGGGCCGGCTCTTATTCAGACGAAAGGACGATTCGGCGCTTCAGTTATTTCTGTCAATCCTGCTCCAGAGACGCACGTGGGATTTTTACGAGAACGGAATCATTCAGCGGCCGGGACACAGAGTCCTTTTTTTCAGGAATTGTGAAACGCTTCAATACGCAGTCGGCCTTCAATTCGTAAATGGAATTTACGCTTTCACGCGGACCCAGTTGAAGCTCAAATCTTTACCTGATTTGAAGTTGATGCAAATCAAAACACAACGCTACGGCAATGATAAGGAATTGGAACAAGCCAAACTGGACATTTCCAAGCAAATCGCAGACCGCCTCTACCTGAAAGTCGCAACTCAACAGGATGTTCCCTGGGGACGGTTTGCTCGCATTTCAAAAGATGAGGTTCGTTATCTGTCGACCAGTTTGCTCGGCGGAAATTTCAGCATGACGTTCCCCTTTTCAAAACCGCTCTCGTATTCCTTCGATTCTGGGAAGTTCTATTTGTTCAACGCCGTCGACGCGCAGCCTCTCTTTACAATGGATTGCGATGAAGAGAACTTCTATCCTGGCTTTTTCTTACTCCTCCGCCTGGTTGGAGAATATGGCAATTGAATACCCTTGTGGCCGAAGATGATGGGGGCTAAAATATGTCCCAATATGAAGATTAGATGGACAGTTTTTCTGGTGGCTTTTGTTGCCTTCGTCTCTTTCGGATCCATAAGTTATGCGACGCCGTCGACCACTTACTGGACTCCGATGACCTTGGATATTCAGTCGTACAAAGTATTTCATATTACTTACGACAGCTACTTTACTGTTTTTCGCGATGCTTCGGATGGAGGCGGAGATTTTCCAACGGATTATGGTCTGACAGTGGGGATTCTTCCATTTGAAAAACTCCAAATGGAAGTTGGTTTCGATTTCTTGGAACCAAGCGATCATCCACTCTTGTTTAACGCCAGGATTGGTACACCTGCAGATGCGCTGTTTGAAGGGTAGCCAGCCATCCAACTGGGGATTTTCAATGTGGGAACTGAGAGCGGTGTGACCAATCAAAATATTGTTCATCTGGTGGTAGGAAAAGTGTTTCCAAATGTTGGCCGGATCTCGGCCGGCCCGTACATTGGCAATGGTGATGTTCTGCTCAGCAGTGATGGAGAGAAAGAAAATAAAGGGTTTGAGATTGCTTTTGACCGGGGCTTTATGCCGGTAAAAGACTCAGCGGGAAATGAGTTTAACAGATTGGTTTTCGCGGGCGATTATGCATCGGGAAATAACGCGTTTGGAGGCGGCGGATTCGGCCTCTACGTTTTCTTTACCAGGGACATTAGCCTCTTGACCGGCCCTGTTTGGTTCAACGACGAAGGTGTCAACGGTAAATGGAAATGGACGCTTCAACTCGACATCAATCTTCCAAGGATAGGTGAATGAACGCCGGCTATTTCGCTTTTTTCTTTTCCAGTGAGCGCAAGACCTTGTTCAGCAGTCTTTCAAAATCGACAGGTTTTGTATCGTAGTCGTCGCATCCGGCAGCCAGCGCTTTTTCACGGTCGCCCGCCATTGCATGAGCCGTAAGCGCGATGATGGGGATGTCCTTTGTAGCATCGGAATTCTTCAACCTGCGACTCACTTCAATGCCATCCACCAGCGGCAAACTGATGTCCATTAGAATCAGGTCAGGTCGTTCAACGGGAATGCGATCCAGAGCATCTCTTCCGTTGACAGCGATAAGTACCTCGTAGCCTTTACGTTTCAATCTGCGTGTTAGCATGTCCCGGTTGTCTTCATTGTCTTCTACAAGAAAGATTGTTTCTCCGGTTGCTGATGCGGATTGCTTGATTGTCGGAATTTCGTGCGATGGTTCTCGCGAATGAACCAGCTCAGAATGGAGCAGCTTCTTCAATGTTTCGGAGAATTCAGCAGCAGTCGCAATGCGGTCTTCCGGCTTTTTAGCCATTGCGCGTGAAATGAGCGCATCAAATGATTGAGGAATAGTGGAGACGATACTGCTGGGTGCTTTTGTCTCAGCAGTAGCAATTTCATGGAATAATTCAAGAATGCTTGCGCCCCGGAAGGGGGATTTGGCAGTTGCCGCTTCGTAAAGCACGCTTCCCAAAGAAAAAATATCAGTTCGCGTATCCAGTGATTCCCCCCGTGTTTGTTCAGGCGACATGTAATTGATCGTTCCTACTGGCGAGCCCATCGTTGTGAGCGTGCTGGCGAAAAGCGGATCTGTCGAAAAATCCTGTCCGACATTCGGCATACATTTGGCGAGGCCAAAATCCAGCAGCTTCACATTTCCCCCGGCAGTAATCATGATGTTTCCCGGTTTGATGTCCCGGTGAATCAATCCGATCGAGTGAGCGGCCGAAAGAGCGTCAGCAACTTTTGCTCCAACGTCAATGATTTGCTCAAACTGCAACGGCCCTCGTTTCAGGATCCGGTAGAGGCTTTTCCCTTCAACGAATTCCATGACGATAAACGAGACATCATTGACTTCTTCAATTGCATAAATTGTGATGATATTCGGATGGTTTAAAGCGGACGCTGCGATTGCTTCACGCATCAATCTGGTTCGGGCAGTTTGATCGCGCATTACAGGCACAGACAAAACTTTAATAGCAACCTGGCGTCGCAGCTTTTGATCCTCCGCGCGATACACCTCACCCATTCCAGCTTCACCGAGAGACTCAACAATCTTGTAATGCATGATCGTTTGGCCAGGCTGGAGTGTCTTGACATTCATCAAAAGCCGTTCCATTTCGCGATTACTTGCGAAAAAAGAACTTTGCTTAAAGAATTCAGCAAGGAAGACTTGCGTTCCACAATTCGGGCAAAAGCTTTCTTCATTGTCGAAATGAAATCGCCTTAAAAATTCTGATTCTTGAACAAAAGTCCGTGAGCTCTGCGATTAATGTATTCATTAACCAGGTCTTCCTGAATCGCAGGCAGGAGGATGACCACGTACGTATCAGGAGATCGTTCACGAATCTCCGACACTATTTGAGGGGCATTTTCGGCATGAGCAAGTAAAACGAGGTCTGGAAGTTCTGCTTCTACTTGCCTTCCCAGTTCGTGATGTGAAGAATGAACTTTCAGCCGGCATTCTTTGATTTCCGTGAGCAGTGAATGAACCTTTGAAATGATTTCAGGCTGATTTTCAATAAGAATAACATTCAGCTCTTCTGATGATAATTCTTCGTCCAAAAAATTACCTCAAACCAGATAGTAGTCGTTACGTAGTGCGTTCTTTTCCAGCGCTTTCGCGAACACAGGCGGCAAGCAAGCTTCTTAGTTCTTGCATCAGCCCATCTTTGGTGTAGTCCCCCTTCTGCAAGATGGACTGAACGTATCCATTTAGCCGGTTGCGGTCATCTTGCGTCAAATCTTTGGCCGTAACAACAATCAACGGGATCTGGCGCCAGGCTTCGTTTTTTCGCAACTCTGTCACAAACTCAAAGCCGTCCATTTCCGGCATCATGAGATCCAGAAGGATCAATTCCGGAATCTGTTCGGATACCCGGGCAAGTCCGACGCGGCCGTTTTCCGCAACAGCGACACTCCAGCCTTCTTTCTCCAATGCGCGTTTGAAAATGTCGCGGGTTTCTTCATCGTCTTCAACAACGAGCACCGGACAAGGTGGATTCGGGCAGCTGAATCTCCGCAACACACAAGCAAGCCGTTCCCGGTCCACGGGCTTGCTCAAGTAGTCACTTACTCCGAGAGCATAGCCCAACTCCTTGTTATCGACCATCGTTACCATGATGACCGGAATATCTGCAAGTTCCGGATCCGCTTTCATTTCCGTGAGTACCGTCGAACCGTCCATCACCGGCATTAAAACGTCCAGGATAACCACCTTCGGGCGCAATTCCCGGGCAAGAAACAATCCCTGTTCTCCCGAAGAAGCAAGCACTGGACGAAATCCCTCCCGGAAAAGGACTCGCGACATCAAATCTCTTGCGTCCGGATCGTCATCAATTACTAATATCGTAGAACGGAAATCCTCCTTGCCAACTGCAGTCAACGGTTCCGCGGCGATTTTTTCTTCAAATACCTGGACTCGTTGAATACCATGACTTGAGACATCAACAGGTAACTCAACGGTAAAAGTTGTTCCCCGGCCATGTTCGCTTTGAACAGTGATGTCTCCGCCCATCATATGGCAGAATTTACGGCTAATGACCAAACCCAGGCCGGTTCCCCCGTACTGTCTGGTTGTGGAAGCGTCAGCCTGAGTAAAAGCCTCAAACAACCGGGCGAGCTGATCTGGAGTCATTCCGATGCCCGTATCGGAAATATCGAAACGGAACCACTCGCCGCTCTTTCTTATTTCTCGATTCACCCGCACTGTGATGGTTCCCGATTTTGTAAACTTGCATGCATTGCTCATCAAGTTAAACAGAATTTGTCGCACGCGCGTAACGTCAGCATGCATGCTCCCGGGATCTTTTTCACTTTCAACTTTGATTCTATTTCCATTTTTTTCCGCAAGCGGATGCACTGTGTTCACCACATCCTGAATCAAACCAGCAAGTGAAAATGTTTCGAGAAACAACTCCATCTTTCCAGCTTCAATTTTGGAAAGGTCAAGGATGTCATTGATCAAAGTCAACAGGTGTTTTCCGGCGGAGTGAATTCTTTTCAGGTCCGAATCAAATATTTTAACTCCGAGATCGTCGGCTTCCTCCTGAAGCATTTCGCTGTATCCGATAATGGCATTCAGCGGAGTCCGTAATTCATGACTCATCGTCGCGAGAAACTTGCTTTTCGAGCGATTCGCTTCTTCGGCCTGGTCCTTCGCTTGCCTCAACTCTTCTTCGGAACGCTTGCGTTCGAAGACCCGTCCAAGCTGCGTACCGATATGCGCCATTGCCTGCAACAAAGCTTCATCCGGCTCGGCTGGTTTTTCTGTAAAGAATTCCATAACTGCCACGGCTTGAGATCCGATCAATACCGGAAAACCAAAGGCGCCATGAACGCCAATGTCTTCAGCGAACTTTGCCCGCGGAAAGTTGGAGTCTTTTGTTACATCCATAATCCAGGCAGGTTTGCCGCTCAAAGCCACCCGGCCCGGAAGGCCTTTTCCTTTTTCTAGATGCGTCGATTCGGTTACTCTTCGGAAGGTATCGAAACGTCCATCCTTGGGCAGGTGCCAGATCGTTGTCGGGGCCAGAGTGCCTTCCGATCCTCTGGACACCATATATACATGACCCACCGGCCATCTGGTAAATTCACAGACCCGGTCGATTCCGAACTGCAGAACTTCTAATTCATTCGTAGCCTGATTTGCCGCAACTGCTACTTCCTGCAAGACCTTCAATAATGCAGTTTTCTGTTCGAGAGCCTCCTCAGCGACTTTCCGCTCTGTGATGTCCTCAATGCTCCCTTCGTAATAGAGTAGATTGTGCTGCGCATCGTAAACGGCATGCACCTTTTCGGAAATCCAGATCATAGTGCCGTCTTTTGCGGTACGCCTGGGATTCGAATTTTGTGACGGCCCCCTCTTCCTGCATTGTGCGGATGAATTCCATACGCCTGCTTGGATCGACGTAAAGCTGATTGGAAATTGCCGAGATATTGTTGATCATTTCGTCTTCGTTTTTGTATCCAAGGATTTGCGCCATCGCGGGATTCACGCTGATAAATTTCCCATCGGATGTGCTCTGGAAGATCCCTTCCACTGCATTTTCAAAAATACCCCTATATTTTTCTTTGGCTTCCACCAATCCGCGCGCAATATTGTTGAACGACTGCACCACAGGACCCAATTCATCACGGGTTTCGAGCGAAACGGAGCCAGTAAGATTCCCCTGGATCATTGCATCGGAGGCCTCCTGCAGACCGGAGACAGTATTCATAACGGCTCTGTAAAAACCGACAAGCAGATACCCTACGAGTGCCAGCATAAGAACGGAGATCACTTCCACCAATCGCTTTTTGCGCTCAAATCCATCGATTCGCGTGCGCAAAAGTCCATCAAGTTCTGCAACCGTGCGATCCCACAAACTGAAATCCTTCTCCAGCGTTTTTCGAGTGAGTGCCTCAAGGCTCTCTTGCGTCGTGGTCAACTGCGGAGCGTCAAGGATTTCGGCATCAATTGCTTTCAATAGCTCTTCGGTTTGAGCAACTGCATTCTGGACCGGCTCTTCCAGGGCTGGTTTCAAGTTTTGCGCCGGGTTGTTGCGAAACCCTACTTGTAAACCTGCCCGTGTGGCTTCTGAATTCGAACGCACTAAGCCCGTTAACGTGATCAGCTCAGCCTTCTCTTCCGCCGTCATCGAGCCGCGTTCCAAAATGGATTGCGCAAAAAAACTGGTTCGTGAAACCAGATCCACACCTTCAGGCAGTTTCAGCAGGACTGAATCCATGAGGTAGTAACTATCAAGGTCGGGATCCAGAATGAGATTGGAAGTATCCCCCGCATGAGAGACCAACGCTCGTATATCACCGATCACTTTGCCATAGAGCGTGTCGGTGTCCGATGCCTCGAGACTGAGAGTCTTATTCTTCAGGAATTTCCAGTTCTCGCTCAAAACATTCAGTCTGGAACTTGTATTTAGAATCTTTCCGTATTGCTTTTCGGCAGATAAGAGTTCCTGAAAATCCTGATCGATGATCGATTGCAGCTCAATCAATTCCGGACGCAGCGTGATTTGCCCTTTCGCGTAAGAATGAGCCAGGCTTCGCGCTGAAGGGACATGTTCAAGGAGCTTCCGTAAAGGGCGGAGGTATGCATCACCGATGATTTCCTTTTCAGAAAATTCAATGCGGTCATTCATTTCGGAAATCAAAAAAAACATGACCGTCGCCAGCGGAATTGCAAAACACAAACTGATGAGCGCAAACTTTTGAGGGTACTTCAGCCGGTTCATGATCGCGACGGCTGGAGCAAGGATAGGACTGATGCGTTTGTTCTGTGTTAGCATGATTACGTGCTTTGACCCGAGACTCTCAAATCATGGAGAATCCCATTCAGTTGTCCCCCCGCGAAAAGTTGTAGAAAACAATATAGCTTCCGCTACGAGTTCTAGCGAAAAAATGAGGTTACTCGGCTCGTGTTCCGTCCGGCACCAGTTTCTCCGGAAGGGCGAGAACCGGCGTAATTCCATCGGCATAGCCGATGTCAAAAAGCATTCCTTCCGAGACCTCGCCGGCCATTTTTCGTGTAGCGAGATTCACTACAAATAACGCTTGTTTCCCTTCAATTTCTTTGGGATTCGCGCGCTCTTTTTTCATACCGGCAAGTATGGCTCGCCGGTGGTCGCCAAATTCAACAGTAAGTTTTACTAATTTATTAGACGAAGACACCTCGTCAACCGCAACGATGGTGCCGACGCGTATGTCAATTCTTTGTAACTCTTCGGAAGTGATCAACGGTTTGATGGGAGCAGGCATTCATCCTCCTGATCTGTTATGCACAGAAATGCTTTTCACTGATTCTGTGCTAATTATGGAAAAGAATTGACAATAGAACAAATGATTGAAGAAGAACGCAAACTCTTGCGGGCGATTGAGCGGATTCTGCAGGACCCTTCTGTGTCGGCGCAGATCGACCGGATTGCGGATCGCGTTGTGGATGAATTCAAAAGGAGCCAGGATCCGTTGGCATGGGAGACCATTCCTTTGGAAATTTACGAAAACAAATTGCCTGAGTTGATCCGCTCCAGCTGGGTATTTTTACTGAAGGAGGGTTCCAACAGCGGCGCGGAACGCCATCCGAACAGTCATCAACGGGTCAGGTCCTGGAGGCGAACAGGAGACTTGCAGATCTGGACGGAAGATCGATGGCAATCTCATGTTTTGCTGGATCAGTTTCATGGGCGGATTGAAGATCACTGGGCATCCATACCTGTCAACATCTGGCATCGGGCGGTTGTCGGCCCCGGCGAACATTGGATTGTCGTTTCTTTTCATACTGCTACAGCAGCCGAATTAATTGAAGAGCGTCCGGATCCCGCGGATGCAAAACGGATGCAGCGGCGAATCTACACAAAGCTGCACTCGTAAGCCAGCCGGCCGCGGATCGATAAAAACCTAGACAGAAATACCGAGAGCCTTGAGGCGGTTCCTAAATTCGCTGATGGGAATGGATTTCTCAAAATAACTCGACGCTCCCCTCCTTATTGCTTCGCGTTCGATCTCCTGTGCGCCGTACGCGGTCATCAGAACTACATGCGTTTTCGGAGCCTTCGTTTTAATCAGCGATAACAAATCAAGTCCTTCCAGCGAGGCACCCGATGAGAGACGTAGATCCAAAATCACCAAATCAAAGGCATGAGCACTCAGCAATTTTGTTGCCTCTTCCAGAGTACTTGCTCCTTCAACTATTACATCATCGGTCTGAAAGAGTCCCGCAAGACTTTCCAAAATCGCTTCATCATCATCGACAATGAGCACACACTTCTTATCCATTTTCTGTCGAAGCTGTTTTGTAACGAGCAAGGGCTGTACCACTGTATTTCTCTGAGGCTGTTCAGGGTCATCCCAGGGAAAACGTGTTCTTTAACGGAACACCTTGTTCCATTCCGAATCATGAGAAATGCGGTCCACTAGCAAGAGTTTCACGTTTTTGGAAGCGCGATCTTGTGTTTCTTTATTTTTCTGTAGAGAGTGCCGCGGGAGACACCAAGGTCACGGGCGGTGGCTTTCAAATTGTAGTTATGCGTTCGAAGCGCCAATTCGAATAGCTTGAGTTCGGCATCGTTGACAGTCAGGGGCTCGGAGCGGGATCTCGTATGGGCGTCCGATGGACCGGTAAATTGGGGAAGATGGGAGATTAAGACCTGGGATCGGCTCGGACAAAGAATGGCGGCGCGTTCCATAACATTTCTAAGCTCGCGAACATTCCCCGGCCAGTCGTATGAGGAAAGTAATTCCGCAGCTTCGTGTGAAATTCCATCCTGCACACCGCCGAATTCTTGCAGAAATTTTTCTGCCAGCGAAAGAATGTCTTCCTTTCTCTGTCGAAGCGGCGGCACTGGAATTGTAAAAACATTCAGGCGATAAAAGAGATCTTCGCGAAACTTGCCGGCAGTAATTTCCTTGGTTAGATCGCGATGGGTTGCCGCAATCAAGCGGACATCCACTTCAATTTCTGCGACTCCTCCAATTCGGCGAAACCTCTTTTGTTCCAAAACATTTAAGAGTTTAGGCTGTATGGAATAATCCATTTCTCCAATTTCATCCAAAAACAGAGTTCCGCCGTTTGCTGCTTCGAAGAGACCGATTTTCCTTTCATGAGCTCCGGTGAACGACCCTCTTTCATGTCCAAAGAGTTCTGATTCCGTTAAATCACGTTGCAATCCGGCGCAGTTCAGCTCTACAAAAGGATGTTTGCTCCGCGGCGAAGTTTCATGGATTCGACGCGCGATCAGTCCCTTTCCGGTTCCCGTCTCTCCGCGAAGTAGGACCGTCGTGTCTCTTGGCGCAACAACTTCTATCAGCTTTATTGCATCCTGGATCGCCCTGGCTTTTCCCAGGAACAAAACACGTGCGGCATTGCTTAATCTTTCCAGCTGGGCAGCCTTACGGCGAAGGCTACCTGACTCGAATCCCTTTTCAACGAGAACCAGTAGTCTTGGAGGATCGACCGGTTTCACAATAAAGTTATCTGCCCCGCGCCGCATTGCCTCAACAGCATCTTCAATGGTTCCAACACCGGTGATCATGATCACAGAAGTTTCTGCTCGGACCGATTTAATTTGCGTCAGCAAATCCAGGCCGCTGATGTCCTCCAATCGCAGGTCTAGGAGAACCAGATCGATCGGTTCCTTGCGGACAATCTCGATTCCTGATTCTCCGGACTCAGCGCAAAAAACTGAGTAGCCTGCATCTGACAACAATGTCTCGAGCGCCTCGTTCAAAGACGTATCATCATCGATGATCAATATGCGTTTCCTCTGCATTGTCTACACCGTTAGATTTCGGGCCCCGTGCCGGTAGAAAAATTCTGAATAATGTTCCTGCTGGACCCGATTCTACATCGATGGTTCCTTCATGTTCTGTTATAACACGTCGAACAATCGCAAGTCCCAGTCCGCTTCCTTTACCGGTTGTAAAGAAAGGTTCAAAGATACGAGAAAGATTCTCACCGGGAATGCGGGAGCCGTCGTTTTCTACCGTCAAATGGATCCCGGGCACTTCCCCCGGGGCGCTACCAGCCGATACGACAATCCTGCTGACTCTTTTCGCGTGTTTCGTAGCGTTATCGATTAAGTTAATCAAAACCTGAATCAATCGGTCTCGATCCAGGGTAACTTTCGGAAGGTCAGCCTCCCACTCCAAAAACACTTTTGGGGTTTCCTGTTCGCGAAAAGTCTCCACGGCCTCTTGCAATAATGAACCTGGATCGACTTGCGATAAAAGAAGGGAATGGGGCCGGGCGAATTCCAAAAGATCATCCATCAATCGTGACATTCTTCTCGTTTCCCGGTCCAGGATCTTCAGCTGAGGTTGCAGATCCTCGTTCCCTTTCAGACGATTTCCAAGCACATAAGCTGTCGCTTGAAGCGAAAAAATCGGATGACGAATTTCGTGCGCAACGCCAGCCATCATTTGGCCGTACGCTGCCATTCTTTCCGCTTCCCTTAGCGCCTCAATCCCGTGTTGCACACGCTCTTCGAGATTCAGGTTCGTTTCCTGCAATCGTTTTTGTGCCTCCAGCAATTCTTTCGTTTTCTCCCGAACGATCCCGGCAAGTTGAGCCTGTCTGGCCTTCAATTGATTCGTACGAAAACGATGCAATCCGAAGACAATAGAAGTTAGACCCAGGATGCATAGGGCGAGGAACCATCTGGTTTGATAGAAATGCGGCTGAAGTGTAAAAGCAAAAACGGCTCCTGTTTCATTCCAAACAGCATCATTGTTGGAGGCAATCACGCGGAAACGATAACTTCCGGGAGGTATGTTCGTGTATGCGGCAAAACGGCTTTGCCCGGCATCGATCCATCCGGTATCATGACCTTCCAGCTGGTACTTGAATTTGTTTTGTTCGGGATCCAGAAAACTCAGAGTGGTATAACGGAATTCGAATCGCGAACTTCCGGGAGGAATTTTGATACCGGAAAGCAGATCAAGCTCCCGATGATCCACCCGCACACTATCTACTAATACATTAGGGGAGATCCTGTTTACTGGAATCTTGCCTGGATCAATAACTACCACTCCTGCAATTGTCGGAAACCATAATCTGCCATCTTTGGTTTTCCATCCGGATGGATGTCCGGCTCCGTTGCATTCGCTACTCGGCATTCCATCTTTTTTGGTAAAGGAAATGGAAGGAATCGATCGAATTTTGCCGGCATCAAAGTCATCCAGATCCTTTTTACGCACGCAAAAAATTCCTTTATTGCAGCTCATCCATAGGTTCTGTTGGTCATCTTCCAGTATTTGAAAAACGACATCGTTAAAAAAATCATGATCAGTTGTATATGCTCTAAAACGGCCGTTTTGGAATCGATTCAACCCGCCCCCTGCGGTTCCAATCCAAATGTTTCCCTGATCATCTTCGTGGATCGCACGAATCTGATCACTGGAGAGTCCGTTTTTCGTTGTAAAAGTGGTGAACTTTCCGTCTTTGAAGAGGCTCAGTCCTCCCATCGTACCGACCCAGAGACGCCCATCTTTTTCATGTAGAGTTCTTACAAAATTATTGGCGAGGCCCTCTTTTTCTGTATAGCTGATGAACCGGCCATCTTTAAAATGGTTGACACCGGCGCTCCATGTTCCGACCCACAAGCTGTTTTCCTGACCTTCGACGATTGCATAAACATGATCGCTGGACAATCCGTCGCGCGTTGTATAAATTGTCATATCTCCGTCTCTATAAAGAACCAGACCCGATCCATCCAATCCCAACCACAGATTCCCTCGCTTGTCCCGGCAAATGGAATAAACATCTTGGTGAGAAAAACGATTCAAAGCATGGTAATGAAATTTCCCTTCCTTCCACTGGAGAAAGCCGCCCCCCCTGGCGGTGAACCAGAGATTTTTTGCATTATCCTCAAAAATCGTCATTACGTTCGGGTGGGATAGGCCTTCGCGCAAAGTATACGGTGTAAGCTTCGTATCGCGGAGCTGATTCAAGCCCCCGCCATAGGTGCCGACCCAGAGACTGCCTTCGAAATCTTCGTAAAGACTGAGCGCCATCTTATCGGAAAGTCCTCCGCTCACAGAATGGACTTCAAAGCGACCATCACGAAAACGGACGAGTCCACTGTTCGTTGCAATCCACACGTTATCATGCCGATCCTGATGAATTGCCAAAACGGTTTCATCGGGAAGTCCATCATTTCGATGGTAGCTGTACATTTCGCCATTCTTGAAACACCGAATTCCATCGCCATCGGTTCCCACCCATAAGTTTCCTTGCCTATCTTCAACAATAGTGCGAACAGCGATATCAGGATGACTGACTCTGTAAATGTGCATGTTGCCGCTTTTCCAGCACTTTAGTTCCCCCTTCCAGGTTCCGAACCAGCGATGGCCCTGCCGGTCCTGATAAATCGATCCGATTGGATCCTGAGAAAGACTCTTTGTGATCACATCGGTATCGAGCTTGCTGTTCCTCCAGAGGTTCAGTCCACGCGCAGTTCCGATCCAAACGTTTCCTTCCCGGTCTTCAAAGAGTGAATACACAATGTCATTGAGCAAACCATCTCGCGTCAGGTAACTTTGAAACTTTCCATTCTGATACCGGAGAACTCCACCGCCGGCAGTGCCGATCCAGAGGCTTCCATCTTTGGATTCGCACAAAGCCCTGACCGCATTGTGGCGGATCTCCTTCGTATTCTTTCGATCGAATACTGTAAAATGAATTCCATCGAAACGAACCAATCCTTCTTGCGTTCCTAACCAGAGATAGCCGTCGCGTGTTTGTACAATCGCCCGAACGGTGTTTTGCGGCAAACCGTCATCGATCTGCCAGGTACGATGACCATACTGCGTGATGAATTTGGAAGGATCCAGAGCGAAGGAGTAATGAGAGAAGCACAGGTGTGCAAAGACGATTAAAAGGAACCTGGCTCTCATTCTGTTACGCCATCGTTGCTATTCTAAATCCCCATGATCCACTATGGAACATTCACTGTTCCATTTGGAAACAATGGATCACATCAATCGCCGAGCCATCCTGCGACGCTTACACCGGTACGGATTTTGCTTCTGCAAAAGGGAAAATTCAGAAGGAGTGAATCATGAAGTTGCATGCATTCAACAAAACTTTGCTTTTTCCTGCGATCGGCGCTCTGTTTGTGACAATGCTGAGTTCGCAATCGGTGAGCGCGCAGGCATTTGAATTCTTACCGGCCTGGACGCATACTGCTTCCAGCTGTGCTATTGACGAAGACTCACTGCCATTGTATCGCTTCCAAACCGCGGTCGGCCCTGGTAGCGACTTTACGTTTCGTGCCGGCCAGACCAGCACCTCTCCAATTATCGCACGCTGCAACGTTGTCAATCCTCTGGATCAGGGAAATCCGGCATGGAATGCGATCATCCTGGGTTATCAGGATCCTGATGGTATAGGGACGAATCACAGTGTGCGGGCCAAACTCTTCAGCGTGTCGCGCCCCACCGGCAGCACAACCTTGATAGCTTTCGTGAATAGTAACACCAGCGGAAATACGGGACGAACCGAATTGGCAATCAAGTTCTCCCATAGTTTTGATTTCTTGAACAACGAATATTTTGTCCAAATTGAATTGATTCGCAAAAACCAGAACGCAGGTCCTGTTGCTTTTATGGTTAGGCTTACTCAATTAGAAGAAATCTAAAAGCTGCGGAACCGATACAGCGGCGAATCTATACAGAGCCGCAATCGTAAGCCAGGCGGCCTAGAGTTGCCAGTGCTTGATCAATTTTATCGCTCCAGGGGTGCGCGCAATTTAAGCGAATGCAGTTCCGGTAATGTTGTTTAGGTGAAAATAGCGAGCCGGGGGCGATGCTGATTTTCGAATCCAACGCTTTTCGATAGAGTTCCAGTGAATCCACCGAATTGGGAAGCTCGGCCCATAAGACAAAACCTCCCTGGGGGCGAGTGACTCGTGTGCCTCGCGGGAAGTAGTGTGCGATTGCTTCCGATGTTTTTTGCACCTGCGATGAGTAAGCTCTGCGGATTCTTCGCATGTGATGATCATATCCGCCGCTTCGTAGCATTTCTGCAATGGTGATTTGGGTGGGCAACACGCACGAAAGCGTATTCATCAGTTTTAGTCGCCTGACTTCATCCTTGAAGCGGCCGGGAGCAGTCCAACCGACGCGATAGCCGGGCGAAAGACATTTGGAATAGGAGGAACAGAGAAGAACCAGTCCCTGTTGATCAAAGGCTTTACAAACTTTAGGCCGCTCGTTTCCAAAATAAATTTCTCCGTAGATATCGTCTTCAATTAAAGGAATCTGCTTGCGCGATAAAAGCTCGACCAGTTGTTTCTTGCGTTCTTCAGGCATGTAGCAACCTAACGGATTGCTGAAATTGGAAACGATCAGGCACGCCTTGACCTGTTGTTTCTTGATTGCTTGTTCCAGGGCATCCACACAAATTCCATCGCGCGGACAGGTGGGAATCTCCAGAGCTTTCATCTTGAGACTTTCGATGATTTGCAAAAAGCCGTAGTAAGTGGGAGATTCGACTGCGATTGTATCTCCCGGTTGTGCGACCGCTCTCAAACAAAGATTGATGGCTTCCGTGCAGCCGAAAGTGATAACAACATCCGCCCCCGAAAAACTGCAACCCCAATCGAGCGATCTTCGGGCGATTTGATGGCGGAGTTCTTCACTTCCTTGCATCATTCCGTAGGAATGTTCTTCGCCATCCGATTCGCGGGCGATGCTCGCGAGGATCCGGTTCAGTTTGCGCATGGGTAATAGTTCCGGACTTGGTGTAGCCGCTCCCAGGGGAACGATATCGGGCCGCGTAATCGCATCGTGAATGCTGGCCACAAGCTCGCTTACGTTCACTCGTGATGCGGATAACGATGGCTTGCTGATCGCCGGTTCCGGTGGAAGCGCGCGTCGCTGGAGACGCACATAGTAACCGGACTGGGGACGCGCCTCAATCAGCCCGCGATCCTCCAGCAACACGTACGCTTGCAACACAGTGCTGATGCTCACATTTTCCTGCAGGCTCAACCGGCGAACAGAGGGCACTTTTTCGCCCGGTAAAAAAGTCCTTTTGTCAATCAAACTCGCGATTTTGTCAGCGAGCGTTTCGTAAAGATACGGATCAATTTGTGGATTCATAAGCGTCAAAATGGTTCAAGTAGTTTAAAAAAACCGGTGTTAACTGAAAATCCTTACAGATGAATTTTGCTCCCGCTTTTTTCAAACGCTGACTCTTTTCATTCGCGCTGATCCCAACAAAGCCGATACCCAGATTCTTTGCTGTTGTGACATCCCAGACTCCATCACCGACAAAAACGACGGTGCTGAAATCTTTGCATTCGTAATAAACCTTCGCTTTTTCAATGACGCGGCTGACGATGCCATCGCGTGAAATGGAATCTTCGCAGGAAGCAAAAGGTGTGTCCATTTGAATCCCTGCGCGTTGAAGCTTAAACCGCGCGGACTCCGACCAGCATCCGGTGGCAATCGCCACTTTCCAATCGGTTTCTTCGCGCAGAAGACGAAGAATACTACCGGCCCCGCGTACTTCTTGAAAATCCCGAGGGTTCGAACAGTACGCTTCTCTTAAGTTCCGGATAAAACGGGCGCGCGCGCGGGCAAGTTCGGAATCCAGCGGGTTTCTATTGAAAAAAGAGGTGAGAACTTCTGTAGCGATCCCTTGATCTGTGCTGTAGTTATAAGATTCCCAATCGCGTGAGATTTTTCGCAAACCAAATTCCTGCTGGAAGGCGAGCCGAAAACACAAGCCATCCACCTGATTGGTGTCTGTCAATGTTCCGTCTACGTCGAAGACTACAAGCTTCATTTCCTACTATCATAGCTTTTGTTACTGTACCTGTACAGATCAGATTTTTGGAAAGTAAAGGTATACAGTTAACAGCCAAGACGCCAAGGCGCCAAGAAAATTGAAACTTTTATCCTGGCCGTTTGATTTTTTTGCAACTTCTTTCAATTGCTCTTTTGATAACGCTCCAACTCCTGTTAACTCCCTTTCAATGACGTATTGAGGCATTTTCATTCTCCTTCCAAGTAGCGCAGGCGTCCCGCCTGCGAACAGCGCGCGCAGACGTCCGCGCTACTTTGATCGGCTCAAACGTGATTTCACTTGCTTCAAGAAAGGAATATCCGAATCCGCATTTTTCCAGAGTTCGGTCATGTTTGTATAAGTGATGTGCGCTTTTTGTTTGTCTCCCATTTTTTCGAGCAGCACGCCTTGATAGTATAGCGCTTCCGGATAAAAGACCGCACGATGGCCAAGATAATTGGAAAAAGTTGTTTTTAGCTTCTCAAAGGTGTCATATGCGGCGGGGTAGTCGCCTTTTTCATTATAGGCAAGGGCAAGTTCCCGTGTGCGTAGGATGCGGCTCCAGGGTTCTCCCCGCGTTTCCAAATCGTTCAGCACACGAATTGCCTGCTGATGGTCCCGTTTTTTACGCGCGTCAAATGCCTTCAGCATGTCCGGATAGAATCCGTAATCAAGAATATTCTCCCTCGCGATTTGCTCTGCTTCGGGAATGCGGCCAGCCAGCAGGTAGTTCTGGAAAAGATAAATGTAAAGAAAGTCATCATGATGAGTATCCGCTTTTAGCGCGTTATTCATTTCAATTTCAAAGCCTTTCTGATCCCCTCGCAAAGTGAGCAACCAGAAAGCTCTTTGAGCGTATGCTCTTGCCAGGTTCTGAGAATCCTTTGACTTCCGATCGAGTTCAACCACATGGTTCGATGCTTCCAAAGCTTCGCGATATTTCCCCTGATATACAAGGATTCTTGTGAGGCTTCTGTAAGCTTGCCGTTGCGTGTCCTCAGACTTCGAGAGCAAAGCGCGGACGGTTGATTCCGCTTCCGGAAATCGATTTTGGAACACAAGAACATCTTCAGCGATACCGATCAAAGGCATCGTGCTGGATGTGAAAATCTTTTTCGCAGTTTCATAGGTATGGCGCGACGCTTCAAATTCTCCACGCAAGTTTAGAGCGTCGGCATACAGTTTATAGGAGCGTTCACTGCCGACATTTTGTACGAACTTCTGAGCGAGATGCGCCAGCGGTTCGTAGCGATTCGTACCTTCGTAGATCAAAATTAAATGATCGTATGCCAGGCCATAGGCCGGATCCAGCTCAAGAACTTTTCTTAAATAGGATTCCGCGGTCGCGTAATCCCCTCCATGAAAGGAGACGTCACCTGCCATGTAAAGAGTCTCTTTCTCTTCCGGATAAGTCTGAAGAACGCTCCGGTAAATGCGCAACGCTTGATGCGGTTTTCCATTGATGTATTCGGAATAAGCGCGGATGAGCTTCTGTTCCTTTGGCAAAGCTTTGCGCTTGAATTTCATGGCTTTCGCGATTGCGTCGCGCGCCGGTTCACCCGATGTCCAGCGCGCAAAAGCCAGTTTGTAATGAGCGATCGCGAAAGTCGGATCCATTTGAACGGCTTGTTCAAACTCGGCTTCCGCTTCGCGAAAAGAGAGCCTGTTGAGCAAGTCTTCACCTTTGAAATAGTGGTAATAGGAAGCCATGTTTTCAGTGGTCAATTCGCTGATCCGTTTTGAATTTCTCAGGGCGGGTTGATCTTCCTCAAGATGAGAGCGCAAGGAGCGGGAAATTTCATCGAGATGAAAGGGAACGGAAGCCAGATCCCGCGCTTTCTGATTGCCAGAGTAAAGTTGTTTGCCTGTTTTTACATCTTTCAAGTTTACATGAATGGCTATTCCTTCCGGATCTTTCTCAATCGTCGTGAATGCGATGGCGGTTGGAGAAAATTTGTCTTTGATTGTCTGAACCGCGGCTTCGTCCAGCATCCTTACATTGGACTGTCCAGAGCGTTTTGCTGCATCGACCATCATGGCACGGCTGATCACCTGTACCTGAGAGGACTGTTCGAGTGAAGTGCTTAACATTGCAGCAATCGCGTTCAGCTGCTGATTGTTGGTGTTGTTTCTGGGGTCGAGGAACGCGATACGGACGCGTTGATAAGGTTGTTCCCTTTGGAATTTGTATAGGTACAGGCCGCCTGCAAGTAAGAGTATGATGCTGGCGGCGATCGTCAAAACGGAAGAGCGAACGATCCTTACGCGCTTCACAGGAGGTGCTGAGGCTAAGAGAACCCGAGTTTCAGAGGAACATTCACGGCACCTGGATATATGCTGAATCCACTTCAGCTTTTCCGCTTTTGCCAGGTTATTGCTGGCTAGCTCAAACAGTATCTCAGCGGACGGGCATTCATTTCTGTTACTCGAGCCTGCTCCTTTTCCATAGGCTTCTATCAATTTTTCTTCATTCACTTTCATAATAAATTCCTTCTTCTTTCAGCAAAACGCGAAGGTCCTCCAGTCCACGATAAACGAGATTTCTTGCGCGCGCGCTGCTCCACTGCATTAGCTTGCCGATCTCATCAGCGCTGTAACCTTGCAGATAGAAGCGAACCGCAATTTGCCTGGATTCCGCCAGTTTGTTCAACACGTTCTCCAGGACGTCGAACAAACGGCTTTCCGTATTTGGATTGACCCCCGCAGTTGCTTCGGTGATGGTCTCCTGCTGTTTGAAACGCATTTTTCGCAAAACATCGATGGCTGTCGTTGCGGCCATCTTGTACAAATAAGTTGAGGGGTAAACAATCTTTTGACTGTTATCGAGCAGCTTCCAGATTTTAATGTGAACTTCCTGTTCGATGTCCTGCAGATCGAAATCGGAAAATGAGGGATAAACTCGATGAATTGCGTTTCGGATCAGGTTTCCATAATCCCGCTGAATGGATAGGAACTCCGCTTCTTTTTCATCGCGAGATTTGGCCATATTGTCATGGTTACACAGGGCATTCGAGTACTCAAACATATCCGTTCAATGAATGGACGTTCCGCGGAGCAAGAAATTCTCACTACGGAGCGCAGGGGCTTCCAGCCCGCAGTATAATTACACGTTTATGGACGAGATTCCGATTACCGCGAAGTTTAAAGAACTGGGCAAAGTCAATTCCAAAGGTGTTCGTTTTGCCGACGCCACCGGCGCTGTTAAGCATTATTCCTATGCGGAGCTGATGAATCAAGCGGGTCGAGTTGCGAATGGTTTAAGGATGCAAGGAATTCAACCTGGAGATCCTGTTATTCTGGTGATGACGAATCCACAGGCGGCCATTCTTGCAATTCTTGGTTGTATGATGCTCGGTTGTCCGCCGACTCCGGTTTATCCGCCGCTCAATTTGCAGGCTGTTCCCGGGTTTTTGCGTTTCATCAAACATGTTGCCGAAAGATCAACGGCTACGATGATCATCGCAGAAGGACAAACTTACTCTTTTCTTGGTTCGATTTCGCATCAAACGAAAACCGTCCGGAATGTATTGAGATTCGAAACATTAATCGCGGATGGATGCAACGATGATTCTGTAGATCCTGAAAATCCCGTGGCTTTTTTGCAATTCACTTCGGGGAGCACGTCAGATCCAAAAGGCGTGCTTGTATCGCACCGTGGCCTTGCCGCCAATTTGTGGATGATTCGTCAAGCCTCTCATATGAGCGAGTCCTCGAGCGTCGTAACCTGGTTGCCTGTTTATCACGACATGGGATTGATTGGGACCGTTTTGAATGCAATCACTTTGCCTTGCGATCTTGTTGTATTGCCACCGATTGTATTTTTAAAAAAACCGCGTCTCTGGCTGGAATTGATCACTGAGCATCACGGAACTCACACGGCGGCGCCGAATTTCGCGTACGGTATTTGCGCGCGACGCATCTCGGATGTCAGCGGATTGAATCTATCCAGCATGACGACTTTTATTTGTGGCGCCGAACCGGTTCTTCCCGCAACCATGGAAAAATTTGTGGAGCATTTCCAACCGGCTGGTTTGGAAGCGGGCGCGCTTGTGCCGGCATATGGTTTGGCAGAAGCTACTCTGGCTGTTACATTCACACCATTCCTGCGCGGGCTGAAGTCCGATAGAGTGGACCTCGCGGCATTATCTGAATCGCGATTTGCGAAACCGGTAAACGGAGAGGATTCTCATTCTGTCTGGATCGCTTCGTGTGGCGAACCGATGCCCGGTTTGTCCGTGCGCGTTGCGACTGAAGACGGTGCGCCGCTGGCAGATCGCGAGGTAGGGGAGGTACAGGTGAGCGGACCATCTGTGACTCCGGGATACATTGGAGACGAGCATTCCACGCGTAATTCAAGGACTTCGGATGGATGGCTCAAAACAGGCGACTTAGGATATTTTGTTAACGGCGAGTTGTATGTTTGCGGTCGAAGCAAGGACGTCATTATTATCCGCGGGAAAAAATTTCATGCGCATGATCTGGAAAGCATTGCGTCGGAAGTTCCAGGAATTCGCACCGGGAACGTTGTGGCCTTCAGTTCGGCCAAACAAAACGGGGAAGCGCTGGTCCTCATCGCTGAAACCCGAAAAGGAAACCATGACGAACCTCTGGGGCGGAACGTTCGAAACCGTCTCTCTGAATCTATTGGAATTTCGCCGGATGAAGTGGTGATCGTTCCGGCAGGAACGCTTCCAAAAACTTCCAGCGGCAAATTGAAACGGCTCGAAACGAAAAGGCTCTTCGAAACGGGTAAATTGCATTCGCGCCCCGGGAAAGTCTCAGCTTATCTCGAAGCAATGAAATCCGGATTCGGATTCCTTCTGCAGAAGATTGGTGTCCGCGGAAATTAGTCACCGATCTTCGTAGGAGCTGCGCTCGCTGATTTTACGTACAAGAACTTTGTAAGAAGCCAGCCTACCAGAACGATCACGGCTGCGATCAGCCAACCATACTCCTGGTTGCCGTACAATCCCGGATAATGATTGGAGACCATGAAGAAGGCGAGAGGCACACTCATATACGTGTTGTGTTTTGAACGAAGGCCGGCAAGCGCAACGACGGAAGGATCCGCGGCGGCTGCGGTTCCTTTGATTCCAGCAATGATTTTCTTTTGGGCCGGCCAGATTCTCATCCAAACGTTCATGAACATAACCGTGCCGAAAAAAGCCCCAATATGAATGTATACGGAGCGCCCAATGAGAATTCGGGAAAGTCCGAACAGGACCGCGACCACCAGCAAGAAAGAAATGACGGCGCCTACGGTTTCATTCTTTACAGCTTTCCAGACGATATCGTAAATAAAAAACGCTACGAAAAGTATCACAAGGCAAAGAATACTTGCCGTTCCGTTGGACATCGTGCTTCCTTCCGGAACCATGTTGTTTGCCATGTAATAAGAGAAAGCCAGAAGGAAGATTCCTGAAATCCATGTATACATCGCGCCCCACCTGAACCAGTAGAGCGAACGGGGCATGAGCTCCGGTACCACTTTCTTTTTTGAATCTGCATCATAGGTTTTGGCTACGTGTGCGTTGACGAAATTAAAAAAATAGAGATGGCCGATCCATACAATGCCTGCGGCAACGTGTATCCATCTGAACAAGAACTCCGTGTATGATTGAACCCATTCCATAGCTGCCTCCTTCTAGAAAACCGCCAAGCCGCCAAAACGCCAAGTTTTCAGAATCAAGAGAATTTATCTCTTGGCGTCCTTGGCGGCCTGGCGGTTAAACATTCGTCCCAAAGACTTGTGGAAACTGATTCAAAAAACTTAAAGATGTTAGAGCTGCGGCCCGGCTGTGCGCGCATTGACCGCGATATTTCATCATTTCACAAAATTCTCGAATTTTCAAAACATCGGAACGTTGCACTTGAAACAATTTATGAAGTTCTTGTGTTCCGATGAAGCAAGGGGGACAAACGCCGCAGCTTTCGCGCATAAAGAAAGAAAGGGTTTGGACAGCAACTTGCCGGAGATCGGACGAATCATCGATAACAATCACGCCGCCGGTTCCCAGATGACTCCCCACTTTTTGTAAATTTTCGAAATCCATGAAGGGATCCAATTCCACGGGGACGATTGGGGTTGAAGGACCGCCGGGAAAAATTGCGATGAATCGCCTCCCAGGCAGCGGACCACCACCGAAATCGTTCAGCAAAGTTGAAAGCTGGATGCCCAACGGACATTCGTACACGCCCGGTTTGCGAATTTGCCCTGAAAGGCAAAAGAGTTTTGACCCGGGAGATTCCTTTGTTCCCAGTTTGCGAAAAGTCTCGGAGCCTTGCATCAGGATCGGGATGGTGTTACAAAGCGTTTCCACGTTGTTCACAACTGTCGGGCACTCCCAGAGGCCATAGTCGTGGGGACGTGGCGGTTTCACCCGGGGAATTGCTGGCTTTCCTTCCAGAGATTCAATCATTGCGGTTTCTTCACCGGCAATGTATGAATCTTCACCGCAGTGTATCACCAGCTCCACTTTCAGCATTCCGTCATTGCCCAGAAATTTGTGATTCCGCGCCGCGATCAAAGCCCTTTTCAGACTCTCTTCTTCTTCTGCAAAAATGCCGCGTAGAAACAGAAACGCTTTTTCAGCGCCAACCGCAAAAGCGGCAATGGCCGTTGATTCCAGAACCATATGAGGGTTTTTAACGAGTTCCCGGTCTTTAAACGAGCCAGGTTCTCCCTCCGCTATGTTGCAAATGAGATAGTGAGGCTTCCTTTCCTGTGATAGCACAGCGTCCCATTTCGTTGCGGTTGGAAAACCTGCTCCCCCTCTTCCACGAAGGCCTGATTTGCGCACCTGTTCCACGATTTCCCGGGGGCCCAGCCGGACTGCCTTCGCCAAAGCTTGATAACCACCATGACGCAGATAAACATCGATCGTATCGATTTCAGGAATGCTATGGCAGCGTAATAATATTCCCATATGAAATGCATTGAACCGTCAAGACACTAAGAACGCCAAGATTCTAGAATGTATTTTCTCTTCCTGGCGCCTTGGCGTCTTGGCAGTTCATCATGCTAACTACTGAAAAGTAGGCGCCTGTAAACCGGAGACAATCCGGATTCCCTCTGAATCTTTTCTATAAATGAGTTTCAGCGTATATAGACCATAAAGGATTCTGGCAGTTTCATGAGGGCTATAAGGCGAGCCGGCACATAGATCGTAAAGATTCGTTTTTCCATCTACAAGACGTAAAACCGTTCGCTCTTTTTCTTCGGCTCCGTAGAGTTCAATGCAGAGGAGGGCATTCTCTTCAGCGCGCAATAATGTTTCACGGTTTCCCATCAAACCAATGACCCGTTTTGCATTTTGGATGTGGCGCACTCCGTCCAGAATAGAGCGCGGAATCGGAATATCCAGCTGGATCGGCTTGGAATGTCTGAACTTTCCGAGTTGAAAGTTGACTTCACCCTCGAACCAATTGAACAAGGACCATACGATCGCTTGTTGATGACTGCGCACGGCCCACGGCAATTCATCTCTTTGCAAGGATCCCATATCAATCAGAATCTCCCCTTGCCACTTTCCTTTCTGTTGTGCCATCAGCTCAATCGATTTGTCATAGTCCATGCGTGTGATCTTTCCACACCGAAAAAGAAACTCTCCCAGGTGATCATCAGGAGAATTCGATGCCGCAAAAATAATGTTTCCTTCGTCCACGAAAACCTGCTTTGTGATCCCCTCGTGCAGGATTGTGACGACTCCCGGGACTTTGTATTGGGCTATGGTAAAGAGAATTTCAGGAAGTGGTTGTTCGGAAAGTCTAACTCTGTAGCTGAATTGTGGTTTATCCGGTGGAGTTCTCTTCATGCCGGCTGAAGATGCTTCTTCATTCTTAGAACAGTGCCGTGATTCTTCTTTTTAAATTCGTATTCAACCCCATCCATAAAACTCTTCATGTAGAAAATGCCCCGACCGGTCGACTTTAAAAGATTTTCGGGCAGCAAAGGATTTTGGACCTGCGCAGGATCGAAGCCGACCCCTTCATCCTCGATGATCACGGAAAGTTCGTTGTTCTCATAGCTCATTCTGACGACCACTTTCTTCATGAGATCGCCTTTATTTCCGTGTTTGATGGCGTTGCTGATTCCTTCTCGAACGGCAAGAATAATCCAGTGGGTTGTATCCTCATCAAAGCCGATCAGATTGCAGAGGTATTTAACGAGATCGTGGCCAATATCTATGAACTTATAATTGCTGTTGATAATAAGATCAACTTCGTATTCGGCACCTGCCATGGACTGTGAAGTTCCCTCCTCAACCGCATTCTGGTGATTTATCGGCCGCTATTTACTGATTGCCACTATAGCATAGATGACTACAATCGCAAATAAGTATAGCCCACGAGATGTGACTATCGCGAAGGATATAATGAAGAGGTCATGACGCAAACCCTGAATCAAATTGGAGAAAAAAAACTGTTGCAGGAGCTCAAGAAGTACATGGGAAGTGCGGGAGAAATTGTTCGGACTTTCTCCGAGGATACGGCCGTTATCGACCCGGGCGGAAGGTCCTACCACTTGTATACAGTTGATTCGTTGATCGAGGGAGTTCATTTTCGACGGGAATATATGCCGTTCTTTTACGTTGGGCGAAAGGCGATTAAGGTTAATCTCAGCGATATTGCCAGCATGGCAGGCGTGCCGAACTATTACCTTGTTTCTCTCGGTCTGCCACCCGACACACCCGTTCAGGCGATCGAAGACATTTACGAAGGAATGAATTCCGTGTCAAAGGATCTTAATCTGCATTTGATTGGTGGAAATGTTTCGGCATCATCTCAGTTGTTTGTTGACGTTACTCTCATCGGTTCGGTTGCAAAAAACAAAATAGTGCAGCGAGACGGCGCCCGGAACGGAGATTCCATTTTTGTGAGCGGCCAGCTTGGGAGTTCGGCAGTGGGATTGAACCTCTTGAAGGAAGGTTTTCGCCTGCTCGGGAATGGTTTGATCTTTCCCGAGGGACAACGAGATTCTCATTTTGTTACGGAAGCTATCATGAGCCATATTGATCCGCCCTGTCTTGTGGAACTTGCGCAGAAGCTTGCGCAATCGGCCACGGTCACTTCCATGATTGACTTGAGTGATGGACTCTCGTCAGATCTTGCTGAAATTTGCCGTGAGAGCAAAGTGGGCGCGCAGGTGGAGATGGAAAAGCTACCTGTTGCACCGGCAGCCTTGTACTGGGAGCGAAAAAGAAACCGTGATCCAAGAATTCTTGCGCTGCATGGCGGAGAAGATTACCATTTGCTTTTCACAGTTAGTAAGAAATTTCGCGAAATCTTCCTGAGAAGGACCAAACCACTGAAAATAACGTTGTATGAAATCGGGCTGATCGTTGCGCAATCGGAAGGCATACAGGTGATTGAAGCGGATGGCCGGAAGTATCCTATGGGAGAGGGTTTTCAGCATTTTAGGTGATGTATGAGTGAACTCGAAAAACTTGCGGCGGAGAAGGAGCAGAAGCTGGTGGCATGGTTTGGCCAGTTTCGCAACGCGCTCGTTGCTTATAGCGGTGGCGTCGATTCCACATACGTCTTGTATGCCGCGCATCGCGTGTTTGGCAATCGCGTTCTCGGCGTCAGCTCATTCTCCGAAACCGTTCCACAGGTTCAAAAGGATTCTGCGCTGGAGAATGTGAAAATCATCGGAGCTCCATACGAAATCATCTACACGGAAGAAATGCAAAAGGACGCATTTCGCACGAACAATACCGATCGCTGCTTTCATTGCAAGGATGAACTTTATGGTGTGCTCAAAGAGATTGCGGGTGTTCGAGCATTCGACGTGATTGTGGATGGGACAAATGCCGACGATATTTCCGATTTTCGCCCGGGTAGACAGGCCGCTGAATTGCACGGCGTGAGAAGTCCACTCGTTGAGATAGGGATGAAGAAGTTGGAGATTCGCGTCCGTTCCAGGTTGGCGGGTCTCACAACCTGGAATATTCCCGCCTCTGCCTGTCTATCGTCACGAATCCCGCACCAATCATTCATTACAGTGGAGAAGCTAAGAACGGTGGAACTGGGTGAAGATTTTCTTCGATCGTTAGGTTTCCGGCAGATACGTGTGCGACACCATGACAAAATCGTTCGCATTGAACTCGCCCCCCAGGAAATGAAACGCGTGTGGGAGGAAGATTTGTTCGATACAATTGTTGCCCATTTCAAATCTCTAGGGTTTAAGTTTGTAACACTTGATCTCGAAGGTTATCGCACCGGCAGTCTCAACGAATAACGATAGAACAAAGTAGCGCGGGCGTCCCGCCTGCGTCTTCTTAGCTCTCGCAGCCGTGACGGCCGCGCTACTTCGTTTAGAATCTCTTACCTTTTCGGGGGATGGAGTGGCCGGAGATCGACCATGCTGATCAGAGAGCCGGCGGATGTGGTTAGTACATCAATAACCGCCTGTCCTACATCTTCCGCCGTTACCGCCCAGGATTTGTCCTTTGTTTGGCTGGAAAACTCTGTCTGCACAGTTCCCGGACAGATGGTGGAGACTTTAATGTTGTGATGTCGCACTTCCAGCATCAAACATTCCGCGAAAGCAATCAGACCATGCTTTGAAGCACAATAGGCTGATCCTCCCGGAAAGGAATTCTTGCCTGCCAGCGAAGAGATGTTAACGATGTGTCCTTCTTGGTTTTGAATCATGCCCGGAAGAAATGCTTTACTGCAATAAAACACGCCGAATAAATTCGTTTCCAGCGTTGCCCGAAAATCTTCTTCGTTCATGCTTGTGACTTCACCAAATCTTCCGATACCCGCGTTGTTGATCAGAATCTGTGGTGTGCCCATTTTTTCCTGGACTCTCGCTGCGAGGCTTTCTACTTCTTTCCACTTACGCACATCAGCTTTGAAAGTTAGAACTGTTACATTCAATCGGGAGATTTCGCGCGCAGTTTTCTTGAGCTCCTCTTCGTGACGCGCTGCAAGAACTACGTGGCAACCCTCGCGGGCCAGTGCTTCTGCTGTGGCTTTTCCAATACCTTTACTGCCACCGGTTATGACAGCTACTTTATCCTTGAGGCGTCTCATGACTAGACTTTACTTCGAGTAAACTTATTATAATATAGGCTCGGAAAAGACCTATCTATGAAAACATCTCACATTGCGATTTTTGTGATACTGCTCTCTCTTGTTTTTTTCGTTTCTTATTGCAAAAAACCCGTGAAAGTCTCGGATTTGCCCGAGGTAGAGCTGAAGGATTTGGATGGCGCCCCGGTCGATTTGGCTCAGTTCCGTGGAAAACCACTGATCATCAATTTCTGGGCAACATGGTGCGGTCCTTGCCGGTTTGAAATTCCGATGCTAAATGAACTGCACAAGAAGTATTCTTCGCGCGGACTTGTGATTGTGGGCATTTCCACGGATGAAGAAGGAGCTTCCATCGTAAAACCCTTTATGAAGGAATTGCCGTTTGAGTATAGTTCTTTTCTAAAAGGCAAAGACACTGAAGAAAAATTCGGAGGTGTTTGGGCCTTGCCGACCACCATTTTCTTCGATAAGGAAGGCAAGCAAGTCGATAAGATTCTTGGTGTTCAACCCCGCGAAGTCTTCGAACAAAAAATCCAGCAGATGCTTTAATCAAAGTAGCGCGGCCGTCGCGGCTGCAGCTCCTCGCAGGCGGGACGCCCGCGCTACTTCGTTCACAAACTTTCATCTATGCCAGAATCTGGCGAATTCTACGCAGCAAATCATCCGGTTCAAATGGCTTGGTGATGTAATCGCAATAGTCTGTTGGATGTGGCTGATTGTCTTCCCGTGGTGACGCCCGCGCGGTCAAAAGAGCAATCGGAATGTTTCTCGTTTCTTCCTTGGCGCGCATCGCCTCTAAAACTTCCCATCCGCTCAGGAAGGGCATCATGATATCCAGCAAGATCAAATCAAAATGATCGGTGGCGACTCGTGCTAATACCTCTCTTCCATCAGTAACGGAGGCCACGGAATATCCGGCATCTTCCAAAATCATTCTAACGAGATTAACGATGTCTTCTTCGTCATCTACGATCAGTATTTTCTTTGGCATTTATGTCAGATACTTGGGCGAGGAAACTGTTTCCGGTTTATTTGGTTTTACGGCCGCGGGGAGATCCGCTGCTTGCAGGGAAGGTACAACCATTCCAAACGTCGTTCCAAAACCAATTTTACTTTGTACTTCGATCGGGATTCCATGCGCATCCAGTATCGATTTAACCAGCGCGAGGCCTAGCCCCGTGCCGCCATACTTCCGGGTATGAGAGGAATCGACTTGATAAAAGCGATCGAAGATTCTGGGAAGAGCATCAGCAGGAATTCCGATTCCGTCATCGCTGACAGTAATCTCTACCGGCGTTAACGCCTCTACGATGCAGTTGCTCGTGTATGTTTCGAAATGGTAGAACGGTCCGGGATGATGAATCACCTGCGCCGCGATTCTGATTCTTCCCTGATCTCCCGTAAATTTAATTGCATTGCTGAGAAGATTCGTCAATACCTGAGTGAATCGCTGGATATCCACGAACAACACAGGAAGATCCAGAGGTATGCGAACCTGAACTTCAAGATTTCTTTTTTCAATTAAGTCTGCGTATTGCTCATAGACATCTGCCCAGATATTTTCCAATCTGCAGGGACGCAGCTGGATGGGCGCTTTTTTCGATTCCAGTTTTGTGTAATCGAGAAGATCATTAATCAAGCGCTGCAAACGCAGAATATTTCGCTGCGCAACGCTGAGTCCTTCACTTTGCATCGCAGTCAGTGGTCCCAATTTTTCCTTTTTTATGTATTCCACATAACCCTTAATCGAGGTGAGCGGCGTGCGCAACTCGTGCGAAACGTTGGCCAGAAATACGGATTTCAACGTGTCCACCTGACGCAATTCTGTATTCAATCGCTCCAATTCGTTTACCTTTTCGGTTAGAACATCATACAGCTTTGCGTTTTCAAGCGCTAAAGCGGTTTCATCGGCGATCATGACGAGAACCTGCATCAGCTCATGTTTAAAGGCGGATGCTTCGTCACTGTACACGGAAACAACTCCATGGATTTTGTCGGCGACCACCAACGGCGATGCGATACAGGAATGGATATCGTCCTGAAGCAAGGATTGCTTTAACTCTTCCGGTGCATCCTTCTGGGTATTTGAAATCCACAATGGTTGACGGGATCGTACCACATGAGCCGCTAGTTTTATGAAGGACTCTTTCTGCGGTTCTTTGCCTTTCAAAAGGTTTACCGATCTCCATTTATCCACTTCTGCAATAAACCAGCAATCGGTTTCGGTCACGAGGCTCAATTCCTCGAACAACAAGTTCATAACCGCATCCTGGTCTCGCAGAGTAATAATTTGTCTGCTCACACGATTCAGTGATGTAAGATGGCGCAACTTGTCTTCCAGGTCATACCGGATCGAGCTCAGACGTCTCAGAACAATATTTCCAATCAGCAAAGTGGAGCTGAGCACGAGAAAAGCAAGAATTCCCATCCGGTTGTAAGACAGGGCCATGACGACTCCGAACGGTATTGCTGCAAACTCCGTAAAGAAAGCAGGAATCAATCCTTTCCTGACGTATTCAATTGGCCTCTGTTGATTGCGCAAATAGTTTGAAAAGAAAAGGAGGACGCCGTTTAGAAGACTCAGGCCAAGGAACATCAGAATGATGCAGAGAATATTCCGAACCGTGAGATGTATGAGGGGAAGCTCAGATTGCAGCAGGTAAATATAAATCCAGCTGGCAGTTAGCCACATCAGCCCGATCATTCCACTGTTAAACACAACGATTCCAAGTTCGTAGCTGAGAGGAATCTTTTTACGCAATATCCAGTGCCGTTCGATCATTCGTTTGACCGAGCCAATTACGATGCCACTTACGGCAACCAAGATCGCAGGTACGGCCCCGAAAACCAACAAAGCTGCCGTAATAAATGAGGATCCGAACGTTATCACCACGTTCATTCGGGCGTATTGAAAATTCAGAAAGGATGCAATCACATGCATCATCAGAAACAGTGAAAACACATGAAGAGGCGTGGGCTGAGCGGGAAAAGGGGAACGGATCGAGAAGAAAATAACGAGGATAAATCCTATGATTCCGGTGAGCCAGTGGTAAAAATTGGCTGGTAGCCCGTAGTTGCTACGTCCCCCACGCATCCTGAAGAAAGTATAACATGCTCACGCTGAAGCGAGGCCCGGTTTATGATAATATAGCACTCGATTCACTGCCGCGAGAGAAAAACTCAGCTCACAAAATGCCAAAAATTCTTGTCGTTGACGATGAAGATGATGTGCGGAATCTTCTGATGATGATTTTTCGCGATGCTGGCTATGAAGTTGAAAGCGCCCGAAACGGAAAGGAAGCTGTAGAGAAAGCGCGAAAGGAAAAACCGGACCTGATCTTTCTGGATATCTTAATGCCGGTTATGGATGGTTTTGAGGCGTGTTCGTTATTGAAAAAGGATCCCGCAACAAGAAACATCTTTATTGCATTTTTAACAGCTAAAGACATGCCACAGGATTGGGACAGAGGATTGCAGTCGGAGGCGGATGTTTACATTGCAAAACCGTTTAACAATGAACGCCTCATCTTTGTCGCCCGCGAACTGCTCGCATTAAAAGAAAAGTAAACAAAGTAGCACGGGCGTCCCGCCTGCGAAGAGCTGCAGACGAGACGTCCGCGCTACTGTCAATCCAACACAGTTCCTTTCGGAACAACCACAACACCGCCTTCCGAAACATGAAAGCCGCGCTGGAGATCCGCATTCCGGTCGTAACCGACTTCACATCCCCGGGGTATTTTGACCCCCTTATCGATAATCGCGTTCTTAACCTTTGCGTAGCGTCCGATATCCACGCTATGCATGAGTATCGAATCATCCACTTTGGTGTAACTGTGAACCATAGCCCGCGGAGAAAGAATGGAACGGTTCACAACGCCACCGCTGACAATGCAGCCCTCCGAAACCATGGAATCCAGGGCGATACCGGTCCGCTTTTCTGCGAAATTCGCAAACACAAATTTTGCAGCGGGATAATCGTAATGAACAGTTCGGAAAGGCCAGCGATAGTTGTAGAGATTAAATACAGGATCGACAGCGATGAGATCCATATTTGCCTGGAAATAGGAATCAATGGTTCCCACATCACGCCAGTATCCAACTTCTTTTTCTTCAGAACCGGGGATCACATTCTTTGAGAAGTCATAAGCGTAAACACGGTAATGATGAAAAATCTTTGTGAAAATCGTTTTGCCGAAATCGTGCGCCGAATCTTGAAGAAGAGCATCTTCTTCAAGTTCGCTAATGAGAGTTTGACGGTTGAAAATGTAATTCCCCATCGATGCGAGAACATATCCCGGATTGTTGGGAATCGTCTTGCCGACGGGAGGTTTTTCTTCGAAGCCGATCACCCGCCACTCAGAGTCCACTTCAATAATTCCAAATTGCCTCGATTCGGAGGCCGGAACAGGGATCGCGGCGATGGTTACATCAGCGTTCACTTCTTTGTGAAAATCCAACATTTGCTGGACGTCCATCTTGTAAACGTGGTCGCCTCCAAAGACACAAACATAGTCCGGCTCTTCATCGAAAATCAGATTGAGGTTCTGATAGACGGCGTCTGCGGTGCCACGGTACCAGTGCTCTCCTCTGCGCATTTGCGCCGGCACAGCATCCACATACTGGTCCAGAGTGGCGGAGAGTCGCCAGGCCTTCGATAGATGAACGTTCAATGAATCGGATTTAAACTGAGTCAGGACTTTGATTTTCAGAAATCCGGAGTTCACAAAGTTGTTCAGGGCGAAATCAACGATCCGGAAGCGCCCGCCGAAGGGCACAGCAGGTTTTGCACGATCGCGAGTCAATGGGAAGAGGCGAGTTCCTTCCCCACCCGCAAGAATCATTGTCAGTACATTTTGCGAATACATCTTTCATTAGTTTAGCACCTGGCGTGATTTCTTTCCGAATCCAGGGCGATTTATTTCACAAAGGTTTCTGCGTTTCCGGTGGCCTTGAAATGATGTTTTTTGCCGTCGATCTGAAGCTTTACGTCGTAAGTCATTTTGTATTGAACAAAGTGAAGGATCTGGCCTTCTAATGCAGTAGTAACAAATCGATCCGCTTTTGCCGAAAGCGTCATGGAGCTGAAGCGTTTCTGAGCTTCCATCTTGAAAGACAGGGGAACCGTAAGGCCATCGGTGGTTTTCTGGTAATCAGAAAAATGAATGCGTTCCGGACGCAATAACGTGACAAAACCTTTCGAGTCGTAAACACCTGCGAACAGACCTTTGCTTTTGTTTTCCAGATAGATCTCGCCAAAAAATATTGCGAATTCTTCCGAGCGAGCATGCCCCCAGTTCCATTCTATCTGTCTCCAGATTCCCCAGTTGTGATCATGGTAGCCTTCGATTCCGTCAAAGTCATAGCTCGTGTTACCGATGCGAATGCTTCCCTGGTATTTTCCGCGGATCGCAGGAATCACATAACCTGATTCGAAGTCGCTTCTGCGCGCAAGAAAAGTCGGGGGAACATACAGACCCTCAGCAGGGTAATACAACAGCTTTCCTTCTACTGGTACCTGATCGGTAAAATTCAAAGTTATTTCATAATGATCCTTTTCATAACGAATCTGATTCGGGCCTGCGCTGTAATCAATTTTCTTCAGAGGCAAGGAGTCGTTAAAGGCCGGATATATATTCTCGAACCGACGATATTTTCCGTCATACATCCGCAAACTGACGATCCAGACAGCCTGATTTTGAAGTATGTCGCCAGCGACCATGATGCTCAAATAGCCATGGAACGAACCTGATTCAAAATTGAAGTAGTGCCATTCCGACCATCTTTTCATGTCCGGGGAATCAATGGAGGGCAGGTGAAATCGATCGAGCTCATGATAGAAATCGGGGACCGGAGGCTTGAGCCACGAATTGTCCCGCGAATCGTTATGCCAGGGTAGATGAAGATTCTTGATTCGATTCTCCTGATCCGGCAAGGACCCTTCAGCAAAAGCGTGAAGCGGAGGTTCCCGTTTGCCCACCTGTCGAATATAAGCAAGTTTAGGAACTATGTAGGGCGAGACGCTATCGATTTCATTCTCAAAGCGGCTGCTCTGTAGAAACTGGCGGACAATGAATCGCGCCTGCGGAATCGAATAGTAAAGCGCAGAGATTCCACCCACTTTCATGCTTTCCAGATCGATCCCCTGTGGCACGAGAATCAGGTCTCCACCACCAAACAAATTCTTATCGCGCGCCTGCTGCAAGACGGCTTCTCCAACCGCAAGAAGAGTCACCATCACTGCAGTTGCAAGCCCGTATCCCAGCAAGAACAGCAACGTTCGTTTTGGTTTGGCTGCAAATGTTCTTTGCAGAAGAAGCCAGGCTATTCCCATTTACCATCTCGCATGTGTTGAATCAGTTTTGCAGAAGCGGCCAGGTCCGGGTTGTGAGTGACCATTACGATCGTGAGGCCGTTTTCGTGAAAACGTTGAAACAGGCTAACGATTTCAAGACCGGTTGCTGCATCTAATTCTCCGGTTGGCTCGTCCGCCAGAAGCAGCTCGGGATCATTTGCGAGAGCTCGCGCAATGGCGACGCGTTGCATCTCGCCTCCGCTGAGCTGAGAAGGCCGGTGATTACGGCGCTCGGCAAGATTCACCGAATCCAGCAAATAGGCCGCCTTTTCAGCTCTAAGCCTTGGAGGAATGCGTTCCTCGCGCATAGGCAATTCCACATTCTCTTGCGCAGTTAACATGGGCAGCAGATAGAAACGCTGAAACACGAAACCAATTTTTTGTAAACGGAGCCTGGTTTTGTGTTGCTCAGTCCAGCCAACGATGGATTCACCGTGCCACCGGACCTCTCCGCTGGAAGGGGAATCCAGCGCACCCAGAAGATGCAAAAAGGTTGATTTTCCGCATCCGCTGGGTCCAACAATGGCGATTAAATCCCCCTGGTGAACAGCCAGCGAGATGCCCCGAAGCGCTAGAACCGGTTTTTCCATCTGATGATAGGTTTTGTGAACTTCCCGGGCTTCAACAATGATCTCGTTCATAAGATCTCTTCACGCAACGTCTCGGCAACCGGAAGCCGGATGGCGGCAGCTGCAGGATAAATTCCAGCGAAGAATCCCGTGAAAAGCAGCACGAGAAATCCTTGCAGGACCGAAGCGGGATCAAAAATGAAAAAAGAAAACTCTTCAGGAAGTCCCGGCGCCGAAGTAAGAATCCGGTCGAGATAAATCGCCACAATCTTGCCCAGAAATGCTCCGAGCACCGCAGATGCGATCGCCGTAAGCATTCCTTCTAATAGAATAGTAACAAAAACAGTTTTCCGGCTTAATCCGATCGCTTTTAACAGCGCTATTTCTCCCACGCGGTCGTGGAAGGAGATTGTGGTGATGATGAAAACGAGGACGAAAGTTACCACAAGGCTGATGCCGCCGAGAATATATGAGAATTGCTTGAAATAAGAGAGCTGTCTATCCACTTCCTGAATGACTGAGTCGATCGTGTAGGCTGTGATCTGCGGGAACTGAACGTTGACTCGCTCAACAACTTGCGATGCTCGCGAAGGATCTTTCAGCTTGATCAACATTGCGGAAACGGGTTGCTCCGATTCCTGCAGCATCAGTTTCTGCAAAAAGGGAAGCGGCGTGGCAATCGTAAACTGACCCTCGGCATCCAAATAAAAGTAGGCGATTCCTACCACTCGAACGGGGACAGTTTCCTGTCCACCTGATGTTTGCGATTGGCTTGGCATCCACAGATGCAGCGTATCTCCAGGCCGGAGTTTTTTTTCATTCGCAAGATACGGATTGATGAGAACTCCATCACCAGCTGGATGTATATTCGAACCTTCCAGGACTTTGTAACTGAGAGTCTGGCTGATCTCCAATCCTATAGCGAAGCTCGTAAATGTTTCCTTGTTAGAACGAACGGCAACCGTTGTCCCAAGCATTGCATCCACTGCCCTGATTTCCGGAAATTTCAGGAGTTCTTGCTTGAGATAACCAAAATTCTTGATTTGAGCTTCCGTTTCAAACGGAAGAGTTCCGCGGGCACTTGCGCGAACTTCGTATCCCATTTCAGTGAGAACTCTGGTAATGCTGATGCTCAAGCCACTTGCAAGCAAAATCATGTCGAGCAGTAGAGCAGCGGTGATTGAGATTCCCAGGATGTAGAGAATATTTCGGGAGGGATGGCGCAAAAGGTTTCGCAGCGCAAGGAACAGAGGAAACTTCATCGCCCGAGTTCCTGTAAGACTTGAAGCCGTTTAAGACGAAACCACGAAAATGTTCCCGCAACTATTCCAAGAACGAAGGAAACTGTGGCTGCCTGGAGCAGGATCGGCACGGTCACTTTCGCAAAAATCAAAGTGGTTTGATAGAAGTTCTGGTAGTACAGATTTACCACTCGCGCCGCGAGTATTCCCAGAAACGCTCCTATCAAGCTTGCAAGAAAAGCGAAGAAAATCGACTCAAGAACAAGAGTCTTTAAGATGGTTTTTCTGGAAATCCCGGTCACGGTGAGAATTGCAAATTGCTTCCGTTGATCTTCGACCCTCATGACCACCAGCGCGAAGATGAAGATTGCGCCGGCCATCATCGTGATAAAAGCAATGGCTTTGTGAAAGCGGCTGACCACTTCAAAAGTTGTGCTGTTTCGCGTGGCAAGCTCTTCGGCCGAATTCGCGGTAAAGCCGATCGCTTCTGCGTTCAGTCTTGCAGCGAGATGAGACGCATTGCTTCCATTTTTTAGCCTGACAGAAACGAGATCGAGTTGATCTGGCCTGTTGATGAGCGTCTCCAGGTCTGACAAATGCATCTTGATCTGATTCCGTTGCAGAGGAACGAGATAAGGATCCGCCTTTTCCCTGTATACGTGCGCCACGCGAAAAGTCCGTGCTTCTTTCATATCGCCGGCTGCGGAGATCTCTACAAGATCAC
>JAKEFK010000047.1 GCA_022616075.1 bacterium | reverse complement strand
TATTGAAGAACGGAAACGCCAGCTTCGGGTGATCAAAGATCTTGTGGAGGAAGGAATTGCGATTCTCTCCAGCTCGCGTGACCTGGTTGAATTCGGCGAGCTGCTGCATGAATCCTGGCAAACCAAACGAAGCTTAAGCAGCCAGGTTTCCAATCCGGAAGTAGAAAACATCTATGAGCAAGCTCTTTCTGCCGGCGCCATTGGAGGAAAACTCACAGGTGCGGGCGGCGGTGGTTTCTTGCTATTGTTTGTTCCCCCGGATCGTCAAGGTAAAGTAATCGAAACGCTAAACCGTCTCATTCATGTGCCCTTCAACTTCGAATTCCATGGAAGTCAGGTCATCTTTTTGGAAACAGAAGAAGACTTTTCATCGGTGGAAAAGGTTCGAGCAACTCAAACGGTCGACTCTTTTCACGAGAACAGTTAGAACAAAAGCCCGCCAGACGCGGGCGTTACAAATGCAAAATCTAGATTGGCCGTTGATGAAAAACAACATCACGCGGGACGATCTGAACTGCGTCATCGACTTCCTATCACAAGAAAATCCCATCCTGACTCATTCCCACCAGGTTCGAGAATTTGAAAGAGAGTGGTCTGAATGGCTGGGAACAAAATACAGCGTCTTTGTAAATTCCGGTGCTTCGGCAAATCTATTGACACTCTCGGCGCTGCGCGAAATCTTTGGAAGCAAAGGCGAAATCATTGTTCCTCCGCTGGCATGGATCTCCGATATTGCTTCCGTGATCCAGTGTGGATTTACTCCGGTTTTTGTGGACATCAATCCCCGCACGCTGGGAATGGATAACGACCAGGTGTTGGAAAAAATCAACAGCAATACCAGAGCTGTTTTTCTCACTCACGTTCTTGGCTACAACGCGATCGATTCCAGGCTTCTGGACGAGCTGAAAAGTCGTGGTATCCTCTTGATCGAAGATACGTGCGAATCCTACGGCGCCACTTTTGAAAATCGGAAACTGGGTACGTTTGGATTCGCTTCTAATTTTTCCTTTTACTACGCGCACCATTTGTCGACGATTGAAGGAGGAATGATCTGTACCAGCAATCCGGAGCTCTATGAACTCCTGCGGATGCTGCGATCCCATGGCCTTGTCCGCGAAGCCTCTTCGGAAAAAATCAGGCAGACCTACATCGAAAAGCATTCTGATTTGACGCCCGATTTTATTTTTGCTGCCATGGGTTACAACATGCGCCCAACAGAAATCGGCGCAGTCATCGGGCGGTCCCAGTTGAAACGTCTGGATACGAACAATGAGATCCGTAGTAAGAATTTGACTCTGTTTTTGAGAAATCTGAATCCTTCCAAATATCAGACGGACTTCGCAACTCAAGGAAGCTGCAACTACGCATTTACATTGATTCTCAAACAGGCGGATCCGGAACTGATGGAGAGCGTACAGAATACGTTGCGGCATCATGGCGTGGAATTTCGCAGAGGTTGTTCCGGAGGCGGAAATCAATTGCGCCAACCCTATCTCCGTTCCCTTCTTCCTGATATTCGATTGGAGGATTTCCCACGCGTGGAGCACGTCCATTTCTACGGGATGTACATCGGCAATTATCCGGATCTGGAGGAGACCAAGATCCTCCGGTTGTGTGAGCTGCTAAATGACATCGGATAGACAGCTGATTTCGGTTATCTTCTCCTTTCGAAATGAAGAAGACGTCTTGCCTTTATTGATCCGACGTGTCACGAACGTCCTGGATCCGCTTCCTTTCGACTACGAGCTGGTTTTTGTCAACGACGCCTCTTCCGATAATTCCCTGAATATTCTTGCGGAACATGCAAAAGAGAATCCCAGAATCAAAGTGATCACATTGTCCCGGCGGTTTGGCGGATCGGAATGCATACTGGCCGGAATGAAGTATTCGGCCGGCGACGCAGTTCTCTATATGGATGCTGATTTACAAGACCCGCCTGAATTGATTCCGACTCTGATTGAGAAATGGCAAGAAGGAGCGGACGTCGTTCACACCGTTCGAACGAAAAGAGAAGGGGAAACCTTTTTGAAACTCAAATTAACCGATGCCGCTTACTATTTGATTGCTGCCCTCGCAGACATTCCGTTACTGTCGGAAGCAGGAGATTACAAGCTACTCTCCAGGCGTGCTGTAGAAGAATTGTTGAAGCTTCCTGAAAGAACACCTTACTTGCGCGGGCTGGCAAGCTGGATCGGTTTCCGGCAGGTGTCTGTGCCTTATGTCAGGCTTGCAAGAGCAGGCGGCGCCACCAAATTCCCACTGTTCAGAAATTTTCCAAGGGATTTTGTAACGTTGCAGGGTCCGATTGGAACGTTGGCGATCGGTCTCACCTCTTTCTCATTGTTTCCATTGCTCTCGCTTTTAGCAGTAGGCACTGCACTAGTAGTTGGATCGATTTTGGCTTTTGTTGTAATGATCGTTTCTACCTATAGAGAGGGTAGCTTACCCGCCGTTTACTGGCTGATCGCCGCAATTTTCTTTTTATCAGGAGTGCAGCTTTTTGGCATGGGGATCCTCGGAATTTATATCGGGCGCGTCTATCAAGATGTCCGTGGAAGACCCGGATACATCATTGACAATATCATCGGACCTCAGGAGAACAAAAGAGATTGGCGGCAGAAACCGAGCTGAAAGATCGATCCTTTCTGATTGTTTTTGTTGTCTCGAGTCTTTTGGGCTTCGCGGTGGGAATTTTCTGTCAGAAATGGCAAGTCGCGGTCGAATCTGCTCAGGCCTTTGCAGGAATCGTATCTTACCCGCGGGATAATCCCAACTACATCTATCAGATTAATACATGGACAATCCTTCATCAGGTTCTGGCAGGGCTGCTGAAGTTCGGTGTTTCCGAGATCAGTCTTTCGATAATTCTTAGCGGCCTAAGCGGGATGCTTGCTTTTCAGGCTTTCTCTCTCGTGGTGTTTGCCCTCAGCCAGGACACTTACCTATCAGTGCTGTTTCCGTGCATCCTGCTATACACCTTCGGCAATGTGCTGCCCGGCGTTACTTATCCGGTCATGATCCTGGGCTTTACTCACACTTATGGAATTGTTGGTTTGTCTTTTAGCGCTCTCGTGATTGCCCTGTTTTCGAACGGCAAATACAAAGCTGCTTGTTTGCTTCTGGGTCTATCGGTCGCCATTCACCCGTCTATGGGGGTGTGGCTAAACCTGGTTGTTGCGATAGTGTTTTTATGGAGCTTTCGCAATCTTTACAATCAATTACGAAATTGCTGGCAGTTCCTCGCCATGGGATATGGAATTACTTTATTGAGTTTTGTTTTTCACATAGCGTCGGAACAAAATGTGAGTATCCACACCGATCCGGTAATGATGAATCAATTTCTTGTTGCATTCCTCCAGTTTTGGGATAGCCACAGACAACCTTTCGACTTGATGATTCGGCCCGTTCAACTTGTAATCCTCAGTGTTCCCATAAGTTTCATCGTCTTATTGAATTTGAAAAACGGAATCCGTGATAATGCCCTGTTCGTTGCGCGTTCATTGATTGCGGCCGCCCTGATTGCGGCAGCCGGTTCGACCATCTATTGGTTTCCTCCTGAATCCACTTCCTTTTTGCTCTGGTCCCTTATGCCGTCTCGCTTATTCAACATCAACATTTTTCTTCTTATACCAATCATTGTTGGTCTTCTCGCCAGATTCCGCAATTGTATCTGGACAGAGCTCTCCTTGCTTGTTGTAATCCTTTTGATGTTGTTACGGCTCCCAAGGCCTCTGATTCCCCTTTTACCTCTGTTTGCTGCTTTGTTGGCTACCGGAGCAATGCTGCAATACGGCATGGAGGCAAAAAAGCAGATTTTGATTGGCACCGTTCTGGTATTCCTCTGTATCCTGGCTTTCATCAAGACCTCGCTGCCCATGTTCTATGGTCACCATCACAGTCCAAACAGAATGCTCTTGATCGCAATGGTTCTCTTAGTTTGTTGCGGATTCCTGTCAGTCCGAATGAAAGAGAAATGGCAGAGTCATTGGACAAAGTGGTGTTTGGGCTGGATCACTGTTTGTTTGCTCCTTTTCGGGTCGGTATCATTTCTCGTGTCCAGCATAAAATCCAGGCCCAATCTTCACAGGAATGATCCGGTACTCGAAGTCATGAAACAGGGGCGCGGAATGGCATTAACAGCTTCCAATCTTGGCTTGATTCAGCTACAGACGAGGAGACCCATTTTGCTGGATGGCCACGGTCTGGATGGACTGATTTACGCGCCAGAAGCAGCACCCACGCTCGATTACATTTTAAAGAAGATCTATGGAGTCGACTTCCTGCATCCTGGCGAAGATATCAAATACTTCCGTCCGGGCGCGCTACTAAAGGAAACCGGAAAGAAATTGTGGGAAGATCGATCATTGGAGGAATGGCAATCCATCGGTAAAGAATTTTCCATAACTGCTGTACTAACCTATTCCAACTGGAGTTTGAATCTGCCTGTAATCACCCGCAGCAACTCATTAATCCTATACGCGATTCCGCAGGAATAATAAGCAAATGTTTTTCAGGAGGAAACAAAAATCACCGCCCCGTCAAGATGTTTCTTCGAACTACCGGGTGTTCGGGCTTGAATCAGCTCAGGCTTTGAACCTTGCGGGTTGGTTGGATCCGGAAGTGGCTCTCAAACAAGACGCTGCTTATCAAGATCTGATCAAACAAATGAAAGCAGGGAACGTGCGCCGGGATTTTCAGGTCGCCGCAAAGACATTAGAAGCAACGGGCATTCAAAATCCGTCTGTCCTTGAAGTGGGTAGCGGGAGTGGCTATTACTATGAGATCTTATCCTACCTTCTAAATCGTGAACTACATTATGTGGGAGTCGACCGGTCTCAATCGATGATCAGGTTAGCAAAAAAAAATTATCCGGCAAAACCGTTCCTTGCAGCGGATGCTGCGCGACTTCCCTTTTCCGATCGGAGTTTCGATGTCGTTTTCAATGGTGTTTCCCTGATGCATATTCTCGAATATGCCGAAGCTATTTTCGAAAGTCGCAGAACTGCCAGATCCTTCTGCATTTTTCATACGGTTCCTGTTCTCCAGGACCGGCCTACTACCGTGCTTCAAAAGTCTGCTTACGGAGGGCCTGTGTTCGAAGTCATTTTCAATGAAGGAGAGTTGACTGCTCTACTCAAAGCCAATCATCTTAGAATTCGTTCTTCTGTCGAAAGCATTCCTTATAACCTCGAAAAGATCGTCAGTGAAAAGACAATCACAAAAACATATTTGTGCGAGGTTCTGCCGAAGTGAGCCGAATTTCCAGAATACCCTGGGGGGCGTATTCTCGCACGAAGCGTTTGGTGAGTCGCATTCCAGGTGGTAGCTGGTTGGTTGCGTGGACAGATCCGCTTCACATTGCACGACGAATCTTATGGAGCACCATCAAAGAACATGCTGACTACGCGCGCGGATGGGTCCTGGATCTGGGTTGCGGCGCTCAGCCTTACCGGTCTCTTTTTCAACATGTGGATCGTTATGTTAGCTTTGATGTTTCCCAGGGTCCCCAAATTGATGTTCGCGGAACCGCTCTCGCTCTGCCTTTTGTAGATTCGGCCTTTCATACAGTTTTGTGCAGCGAGGTTTTGGAACATGTTCCCGAACCATCCAGGTTGCTCGTGGAAGTAGAAAGAGTGCTGAAACCAGGAGGAATCTTGATACTCACAACTCCTCAAACCTGGGGACTGCATCTGGAGCCGTTCGATTTCTACCGGTACACAAAACACGGGCTTCGCTATCTGGCGGAAAAGAGTAAACTGAACGTGATCGAACTGATACCGACTTGCGGGATGTGGGCCACATTAACGCAACGACTCAGCGATACGGTGATTTTCAATTACGCTGAGGGTCGCAATCGATGGATCGTGGAAGGACTTTCTTTATTACTGGCTCCCGTAAATCTGATTGGATATGGTCTGGATAAATTATTCGGGAAACGAGGGGATACTCTTGACCATCTTATGATTGCTCAGAAACCACAATGACATTCTCAAATCTGTTTAATGGCAAGAACGTGTTGATCACCGGTGGGCTCGGATTCATCGGCTCCAACCTCGCTCATCAGCTCGTTGAACTGGGAGCGAACGTTCTTCTCGTAGATAGCCTTATACCGGAATATGGAGGAAACATTTTCAATATTGATTCCATCCGGAATCAAGCCCAGATCAACATCTCCGATGTAAGAGATGAGCACAGCATGAGGTATCTCGTTCAGGAAAAAGATTTCCTGTTCAATCTCGCGGGTCAAACAAGCCATCTGGATTCCATGATGGAACCCTACGCCGATCTGGATATTAATTGCCGCGCGCAGATTTCTATTCTGGAAGCTTGCCGGAAGTGGAATCCAAATGTCAAAATCGTTTTCGCAAGCACAAGACAGATCTACGGGAAACCGGACTATCTTCCGGTTGATGAAAAACATTTGCTCCGGCCGGTCGATGCAAATGGAATCAACAAAATGGCCGGCGAATGGTATCACGTTCTGTACAACAACGTGTACAAGATCCGCGCCTGTTCTTTGAGGCTTACAAATACTTACGGACCGCGAATGCGAATCAAAGACGCGCGCCAGACATTTCTCGGACTCTGGATTCGGCATCTGATTGAAGGAAACTCCTTTGAGGTTTGGGGAGGCCGGCAATTGCGCGACTTCACGTATGTGGATGATGCTGTGCAAGCTTTCCTTCTTGCAGCAGCCAGTGATAAAGCCGATGGGCAAGTATTTAATCTGGGAGGGGATTGCGTGATCAGTTTGCAGGAACTTGCGGATCTTCTCATTCAATTAAACGGATCGGGAAATTTTTCGAATCGAGACTTTCCCGCAGATCGAAAAGCAATCGACGTCGGCGATTATTATGCGGATTTCAATCTGATTCGAACGAAGCTCAACTGGCAGCCGAAAACTCCGCTCAAAGAAGGCCTGCTCAAAACACTCGAGTACTATCGAGGAAATCTGGAGCGCTATATTTGAAGGGCATTTCCGACCCGATCCCGCAAGCAAATCCCGGCGCCTCCTATCACGCTCACCGGGCTGAGATCGATCACGCAGTTGCTGCCGTTCTGGCCGGAGGCAGGTACATCGTTGGTAACGAGGTGACCAGCTTTGAGCGTGAGTTTGGGGATTATCTGGGAGCGCCCAGCGTCGTGGGAGCAGGTAGCGGAACGGAAGCCCTTCATCTGGCACTGAGAGCGTGCGGAATCGGCCGGGAAGATGCAGTCATTACCGTTTCTCATACGGCCGGCGCAACCGTTACCTCGATCGAGCTGGCGGGAGCCATTGCTGTTCTGGTAGATGTGGAGCCCCGAACATTTACGATCGATACCAATCAATTAGAAGACGCAATCAAACGGTTTCGCGACAAATTTCAGAAGCATCTGAAAGCGATTGTTCCTGTGCATCTCTATGGCAAACCGGCTGATATGAAAGCGATTCTGGACATTGCGCGGCGGTTTGATCTGCTCGTCATCGAAGATTGTTCGCAATCGCACGGAGCCTCAATCGGTTCACAAAAGACCGGGACGTGGGGAGATCTCGCAATTTTCAGTTTCTATCCGACAAAGAATTTGGGCGCTATGGGGGATGGCGGCGCAGTCATCGCTGCAGACAAGAAGATGGACGAAACGCTTCGCATGGTTCGCGAGTACGGTTGGAAAGAAAGATATGTGAGTGAAGTGCCCGGAATGAACACGCGTTTAGATGAACTGCAAGCAGCCATTCTGCGCGTCAAGTTGAAATACCTGGATTCGGAAAACGCCCGCAGGCGCCAGATTGCGCGCCAATACAATGAGATGCTGAACGGTAGTGGTCTGATCCTGCCTGAAATTGCGGAAGGCTCCGTTTTCCATCAATACGTGATTCGCACACAACAAAGAGATGAACTAAAAGATGCTCTCTATCGCGCGGGGATCCATACATCCATTCACTATCCGCTGCCTGTGCATTTGCAGACGGCCTATCGCGATCGAGTCCTGCTGGATCACAGAGGACTTCCCACAACAGAAAACATATGCCGCGAGATTCTAAGCCTTCCTATCTATCCGCAACTGGCGGACGAACAAGTGCAACGAGTCGGTGCCATGATTGCAGAATGGTGTAAACGGAGGTAATGGCTGAAATGTGTGAGGGGATTCCTTTTTGAAGGACAACCCTCCCCCTGCCCGTTACTACTTCTGCACTTACTTTGATCATCGCTATCTTCCACGCGGCCTCGCTCTCTATCATTCTCTGAAAAAACATTGCCGGAGCTTCGAATTATGGATACTTGCGCTGGATGAAGAATGCAGCAGAACACTCGCTTCGTTGAATTTAGCGGAAGTTCATGTTGTAAGCATCGAAGAGCTGGAGGGATTCGATAAGGAACTTCGGGAATGCCGTAAGAATCGAAGTCTCATCGAATACTATTTCACATGCACGCCGGCCTGGCTGTGGTACCTGTTCCAGAAGTTGGATCGTGCTGATATCATTACGTATCTCGATGCGGACCTGTTTTTCTTTTCCGATCCTGCGCCACTCTATCGTGAGCTGACCGAAGGTTCCATCGGAATCATTGCGCACCGCTTTCCGGCGGACCTGAAACACCTGGAGCTGTTTGGGATCTACAACGTGGGTTGGCTCTCTTTTCGACGCGACTCAAATGCGGAGGAATGTCTCCTGTGGTGGCGGGAACGCTGTGTCGAATGGTGTTACGACCGCCCCGAAGAAGGAAGATTCGCAGATCAAAAATACCTGGATGATTGGCCTGTCCGGTTTCGGGGAGTCGTCGTTCTAAAGCACAAAGGCGCAAACGTGGCTCCCTGGAACGTAGCAAACGTCCAGCTTTCAGAAAACAACGGGATTTTCTACTCAGACTCCGAACCCTTGCTCTTTTATCACTTCCACATGCTGAAAGTGCTTCGGCCAGGTTTATACGATCACGGTTTGTCTTCTTATGGAATCAAACTGCATAAAACATTGAAACGTCTCTACGTTCTGTATTTAACAGAGTTGCGAAAACGGACCATACTCTCCGAGACCGGTGAAAATCGAATTCGATACAGCGTGGCAAATCTCAAGTCTTCCCTTTTGAATCGCCGAATTCTTCTGCTGACAGGCCCGATCGCGTGGGAACTGAATCTGGGACCGGTTCTGCGTACGGTCCGGCGACTGCGCCAATTCCTAGCGAAGTAGAAGTACAATGATCCTTCTGAGGGTTTTCCGATGTATAAGGATTTCTCTGATGCCGACCTGCTCCTCACTCTCCGCAAGTGTAGCTATTCGCAGAAACAGGAAATTCTTTTAACTCTCTACGAACGTTACAAACCGTTGGTTATGAAAGTCTGTTACTACCATCTGGCGGATTACGATTTGGCCAACGACATCTTTCACGATGTTTTCGTGAAGGTCATGGAAAATGCCCAAAGCATCAAGAACCCTGCGTTATTTAAGAGCTGGTTGATGACGATTACGAAAAATTTGTGCGTTGATCGTCTTCGCCGAACGTCTTATACAAAAGGACAGGAGCCTCTTACAGCCCAGATTGAAGTCTCCTGTGAGGAACGGATCGAAGACAGGTACGTTGCCGAGATGGACCGCCGGAAGATTCTCGGTTATCTTACTGATTGTCTGCGAAATCTGGATCCACAACACCTGACCATCTTCAAACTGCGCTGGAAAGGACTGCAAGCAGCACAGATTCGGTCCGTTTTGAAAACCAATAAGCCGGAGCTGAGACGATCCTACGACAGGATCAAATACCAGCTGGAAGGCTGCATGAGAAACAAGAGTCTGACAATCTCCATGGATCAAATCATCAGCTTAGGAGAACTCGAGTAATGCACAAAGTAGCGCGGGCGTCTCGCCTGCGTTGAACTGCGCAGACGGGACGTCCGCGCTACTTCATTCCATACGAAGGGCTATCACCGGTTCAACCTTCATCGCGCGGCGGGCGGGAATGACGATTGCGATGAAGGCAACCGCAAGCAAGATCAGCGGTATCGAGCTGAAAATGAATGGGTCGGTTGGACTGATTTGATAGAGTTGCGCAGAGAGCAGGCCGCTCAAACCACGCGCGGCGAGAAGTCCCAGGCCGAGTCCAATCATTGTCAAAACAAGCGCATGCCGCAGAATCATATTGAACACTGCAAGCCGTGGCGCTCCGAGCGCCAATCTCACACCGATTTCGCGAGTGCGCTGCGTCACATGAAATGTTAAGACTCCATAAATACCGATGGCGGATAACATTAAAGCGAGCGCGCCAAAAACAATCATCAGGAAAGCGCTGAAGCGTGATCCGGAAGTTCCCGATTGAACCAGCTCCCGCATCGTAGTTATGGAGAAAACCGGTATGTCAGGATCCATTGATTGAATTTCTTTTCGGAGCGTTGCGCTAATGGAATCAGTATCCTTTTCTGTCCGAACAATCAGTCCCATTCCGCGTGTGACCCGTTGCGAGAGAGGCAAATAAATCTCCGGATCATCGGGAGATCCAACAGGATCTTCGACAATCGTTCGGTGTTTCACTTCGGCGGCAACACCAACGATCGTCATCCATGGACGCTCCGCAGATGGGGTTCTGCCAAACTTCACGCGCTTCCCTATTGGATTCTCTTTACTCCAGTATCGTTGGACCATTTTCTCGCTGACAATAGCAACAGGAAGCGAGTCAGTCGTGTCCGTAGATTGGAAAGACCTTCCGGCTATTAAAGGAATACCTGTGGTAGAAAAGAATTTTGGACTGACCGCATGAAAGTAAACGCGGACGCCACGATCAAGAACTTTACCCTCCAGATTCAGGATTGAGGCGCTTGCGCTTCCACCGAGCGGTATGTCGCTTGTCAGAGCAGCGGACTGAACAGAAGGAATCGATTCGATTTTTTCCAGAAGGACCTTCGAAAATTGCCAGGCTTTTTCTTCCTCATACTTTAAGCGAGGCAACGAAATGCGCATGGCCACACGCTGGTCAGGAACGAATCCGAGGGGAATATTCTGGATTTGCTGAAAGCTTCGCGCGAGAAGTCCGGCTCCGATCAGAAGTAATACCGCAAGGGCCACTTCTGAAACGACAAGAAAGTTTCGGACATCTTTTCCGACCGATGCGCCGGTTGTGTTCACGGCGCTCTCCTTAATCGCATCTTGCAGATCGCGACGCGATGCATGAAACGCGGGCGCGAGTCCCATCAAAATGCCACTCAATGCGCAAATCCCCAGCGTAAAAAAGAGCACCGGAGTATTCAACTCCACCCTTACAAAAGCGGGGAGCTGAACTGGATTCAAAGTGATTAGCAATTTTACGAATACATTTGCGAGTAACCATCCGAAAGCGCCGCCAATCAAACTTAACATCACGCTTTCGGTCAAAAGCTGACGCATGATCCGGCTCTTCCCCGCTCCCAGTGCCGCGCGAAGCGCCATTTCTTTTTGTCGCGCGGTGGCTTTAGCAACCAGCAGGTTTGCGACATTCGCACACGCGATCAATAGCACAAACAAAACAGCTCCCAGAAGCGTCAAGAGAAGCGGTTTCGTTTCTCCAAAAAATTCTTCACGCAACGGAATGATGGTTGTGTTGTAATAAAGATTGGTCACTGGATACTCTTTCTGTAAACGCTGTGCGATCGCAGACATTTCAGCAGCAGCTTGTTCTTTTGTAACCCCTGGCTTCAAACGCGCGAAAACATCGATCTGACGTGTTCCCCTGTTTTCGACAAGTTTCGATTCGCCAAGAAGCGTATAAGCGGCGATTGGGATCCAGATTTCAGTTTCGCCATCCATTCCGGAAACATTTTCAGGCAACACGCCGGTGATTCGAAAATTCTGGTCATCCAGTTGAATGATTTTTCCGATGGCGCTCTTCTCTCTTCCGAAATGACGAAGCCAGAAAGAATGACCAATGAGCGCAGGCGGGTCGGAAAGCGGAAGACGTTCTTCCTGCGGGAGAAACATTCTGCCAAGCACCGGCTTTGTCCCAATCAGCGAAAAGTAGCTTCCGGATACTGCTTCTGCCTGGACTTGCTCCGCCTGCCCCAGACTTGTGAGTGTAAAAGAATCCTCCGTCAAAGCAGCCATCTCTTCGAAAACGGTGCTTTGCGCTCGCCAGTCGAGGTAATCCATATAGGAAGTACCGCGCCGCTCCAGAGCCTCACGCTGAACAACAGTAGCAATAGCTACGGACCGTTCCCAGTTACGAACTGGAAGCGGCCGGATGAGAACCGCATGAACTATGCTGAAGACGGCCGAGTTGATACTCACACCCAGCGCCAATGTCAGAATTGTGATCACGCTAAAGCCAGGACTTTTTAGCAACATCCGCAAACAGAATCGAACGTCTTGAATAATCGATCCAATCATTTTTTTATCCTGGGCAACTCAATCGCAATCGTTGTGCCAGTCCTCTCCCTCGAGGTTTGCCAATCGGAATAGCATCTGCCGTTCACGTATGGGAATTGAAGTCCCAAAAACGCACACCAGAGTGAAGTGCCAACGTAATGAG